>CAZEQG010000153.1:0-7204 GCA_964514295.1 uncultured Alphaproteobacteria bacterium | reverse complement strand
CGCCGCCGCCGCCGGCGGCAGCGACAGCCGCCACAGCACCGGCCCGCGCAGCAGCCCGCCGGCATCGCGGACCTCCCGCCACAGCGCGGCCGAACGCATGGTATGCAGCGTCTCCACCGCGCCGAATGGCTTCAGCAGGGTCTTCAGCGCCTCTGCCCGCGCCCCGACCGAGATATGCGTGCCCTCCACCCGGATCGCGGTGACCGCCGCCCCGGCATTGCCGACATAGTCGACGCGCGAGCGCCCGGCCACCGCCTCCGGCAGATAGGCCGCGCCCGACACCTCGAAGGGGCTGCCCAGGGCCGCCGCCATGGCCTCCACCGCGGCCTGGGGCGCCTGGCCGAAAACCAGCACGCTGCGGCTCTTCTCGGGCGCCGGCAGCACCTTGAAGGTCAGCTCCGTCAGCGCCACCAGGGTGCCGAAGGCGCCACACACCAGCTTCGCCAGGTCATAGCCGGTGACGTTCTTGACCACCCGGCCGCCGGCCTTGAACGCCTCGCCGCGCCCGCTGACGCCGGCAAAGCCCAGCAGATGGTCGCGCGCAGCCCCCGCCTTCACCCGGCGCGGCCCGCCGAGATTGACCGAGAAGGCGCCGCCCAGCGTGCCCGCCCCGGCCGCCCCGCCCCACAGCGGCGCGACATCCGGCGGCTCGAAGGCCAGCATCTGGTTCTCCGCCTCCAGCGCCGCCAGCACCTCGGCCAGTGGCGTGCCCGCCCCGGCCCGCATCACCAGTTCCGCCGGCTCATAGAGGGTGATCCCGGAAAAGCCGCCGAGGCTCACCGTCTCGGCCGCCTGGACCGGCCGGCCCCAGCCCGCCTTGCTGCCCGATCCGACCAGCGCCAGCGGCATCTCCTGCGCCACCGCGTGGACGATCAGGTCGCGGAGCTGGTCGATGCTCTCCGGCCGCAGCATTCGCCTAGAACCTGGGGATGTCGGGAAAGGGCAGGCGACCGGCGCTGACATGCAGGCGCCCCAGCTCGGCGCAGCGGTGCAGGGTCGGGAACACCTTGCCGGGGTTCATCAGCCCCTCGGGATCGAAGGCGCATTTCAGCCGCTGCTGCTGATCGAGATCGGCCGGATCGAACATCACCGGCATCAGGTCGCGCTTCTCCACGCCAACGCCGTGCTCGCCCGTCAGCACGCCGCCCACCTCGACGCACAGGCGCAGGATGTCGCTGCCGAAAGCCTCGGCCCGCTCCAGCTCCTCCGGCTTGTTCGCATCGAACAGGATCAGCGGGTGCAGGTTGCCGTCGCCGGCATGGAACACATTGGCGACCCTGAGGCCGTAGCGCCCCGACATCTCGGCCATGCGGGCCAGCACGACCGGCAGCTGGTGGCGCGGGATCGTGCCATCCATGCAGTAGTAGTCGGGCGAGATGCGGCCGACGGCCGGGAAAGCCGCCTTGCGCCCAGCCCAGAAGGCCAGCCGTTCGGCCTCGCTCTGGCTCACCCTGAGGGTGGTCGAGCCCTTGTCGGCGGCGATGTTGCGCACCCGCCCGATCAGCTCATCCACCTCCACCGCCGGGCCGTCCAGCTCCACGATCAGCAGCGCCTCGACATCCAGCGGGTAGCCGGCCTTCACGAAAGCCTCGGCGGCATGGATCGCCGGCCGGTCCATCATCTCCATGCCGCCAGGGATGATGCCGGCGGCGATGATCGCGGCCACGCAGTCGCCCGCCTGCTCGTTGGAGGGAAAGCCGATCAGGAGCGCGCGGGCCGTGGCCGGCTTGCACAGGATGCGCACCGTCACCTCGGTGACCACGCCAAGCAGCCCCTCCGAGCCGGTGACCACCCCCAGAAGGTCGTAGCCGGCAGCGTCGAGGTGCTTGCCGCCGAGGCGCAGCACCGTGCCGTCGATCAGCACCAGCTCCACCCCCAGCAGGTTATTGGTGGTAAGCCCGTATTTCAGGCAGTGCACGCCGCCGGAGTTCTCCGCCACATTGCCGCCGATCGAGCAGGCGATCTGGCTGGAGGGATCGGGGGCGTAGTAGAAGCCGCGATCGGCGACGGCAGTGGAGATGCCGAGATTGGTCACGCCCGGCTGGGCGACGACGCAGCGGTTGGCATAGTCGATTTCGAGGATGCGGTTGAACTTGCCGAGCCCGAGCAGCACGCCATCGGCCAGCGGCAGCGCGCCGCCCGACAGCGAGGTGCCGGAGCCGCGCGGCACCACCTTCACCCTGTTCGCGTGGCACCAGGCCAGGATGGCCGCGACCTCTGCCGTCGTCTCCGGCAGCACCGCCACCAGGGGCGGCTGGCGATAGGCCGTCAGCCCGTCGCTCTCATAGGCGCTCAAGCCCCGCCGGTCGTCGATCACGTTGCCGGGGGCGACCATGCCGCGCAGGGCCGCCACGATCTCCTCGCGGCGGGCTAACGTATTGCGATCAGGCTCCGGCATGCGCATGGACTACAACTCGCCCATCGCAGCGTCGCCGTCAATTCACCTGCCGGGACCCGGGCCGGGCCGGCGGCGGCCGGCCGATCAGCCCTGACGCGCCTTGAAGCGCGGGTTCTTCTTGTTGATGACGTAGACGCGGCCTTTGCGGCGGATCACGCGGCAGTTCTTGTCGCGCGTCTTCATCGTCTTCAGCGAGTTCACGACCTTCATGGCGGGGGCCCTTTTCCGACAGGCGGCGGAACCTAGTGGGCGGGCCGGGCGCTGTCAATCACTTCAGCACCTCGGCCGGCTTGGTGGCGTAGATGCGGTAGTGGCGGAGCGCGCCGGAATCCAGCGCCGCCACCCGGCGCACCCAGATCTCGGTCTCGCGCATCAGCAGCGCCTGGGTCGCGGGCGCGATGCCGCCTGGCTCCAGCCCCTGCACGAAAACCTGCCAGGCCGCCAGGATCTGCTTCTGATGCGCCTCCGACCCGTCCTCGGTCACCCTCACGCGGAGCTTGCGGGCGACCAGCTCCTCCTTCCAGCGCTCGAGCGGCCAGGGCTGCGGCAGCCCCCCTTCGGCCTTCTGCCAGGCGGCCACCGCCGGCGCATCGCCTTCCTTGGCGGCCAGCACATAGTCGGTGAACATGAGCTGGCCGCCCGGCTTCAGCGCCTGTTCCACCTGGTCGAGAAGCTGCTCCTTGGCCTGGATGGCAAAGAAGGCATCGCGGGCGTAGATCACGTGATAGGCCCGCTGCTTCAGGGCAAGCGCGCCGTCCTCGAAAGGCAGGATCGGGGCATTGCGCGCCATCTCCGCCTCATTGGACCGGCGCATCGCCTCGCGCGCCATGGCGGCGTCGTGCTCCATCCCGGTGATCCACACGCCATACTGCTTGGCGACCGCCCGGGTACCGCCGCCCAGCCCGGCGCCGAGATCGAGCACCGAGAATGCCGGATTGAGCGCGCAGGGCATCACCATCTCCACCACGCCCGCCGGCCCGCCGGGGATCGACATGCCCTCGCCCCACAGCCGCTCCATCAGCGCGAAGCGGTCAGCCTCCCACTTCGGCGGCCCCTTGGGCACAACAGGGGCCGCGACGGTCGCTGACCGCCCCCCCTTCTTTCCCCCATCATTACCCCGCCAGCGGGCGAGAAGCTTTGCGAACACCCACAACTCTCGCTTTTTCAACAGACTAGTATGCCAGCGCGTTTTGTTCCACCCCTTCGCGGCCGGCCGCGGCGCTGGACCGGTCAAAATAAAGTAATGCCTGTCCAAAGTTTTTCTCAGGATAACGGAAGAGCGCAAATTGTACCGATACAAGTAGTTGGCACTCCGCCGTCAGCACAGGTTTGACGCGATGGTAAATAAAGGCTTAAATCCGCACCCAAGGCACAAAGAAGGAGCGACGGCCATGGCAAAGCGCTTGCCACCCCTACAGTCACTCAGGGCCTTCGAGGCTGCCGGACGACATGAGTCGGTGCGACGTGCCGCCGAGGAACTGTTCGTCACGCCATCGGCGATCAGCCATCAGATTCGCGGGCTTGAGCTGGATCTCGGCATCCGCCTGTTCCAGCGTACCAACCGCGGCCTGCGCCTGACGGCCGCCGGCGAGGCGATGCTGCCCGACGTGCATGAGGCGTTCCGCCGCCTGCATGCCGCCGTGAACCGCATTACGCCGGCCAGCCGCGCACCGGCCAACGACATCGCCGGCCCTGAGGCGGTGAACCTCTGAGCCTCGGCCGGGCGCCCGCCCTCCGGGGCGGGCGCTGCGGCAGCGCAAAGGTGATCGTCGATACTGGGGGCTTCCGGGAGGGCGGAAAGCGCGGCATGGTCGGGCCCATGACCCTGCCATCGCGTTCCGCCCTCCTCATTCATGGCGCCTTCTGCGGCCCATGGTACTTCAAGGACTTTGCCGCCGCCCTTGAGAGCGAGGGCTGGCGGACCCGCAGCCCCGCCCTGCCACACCACGACACGCCATCCCCCGGCGGCGTGAACGGCGCGGTCGCCGGGGCCAGCCTGCGCGACTATCTGGAGGATCTGCGGCCGGCGGCAGCCGACCGGCCGGTGGTGATCGGCCATTCGATGGGCGGCGTGCTGGCCCTGCAGCTTGCCGCCCTTGGCCATGCCAGCGCCGTGGTGCTGCTGGCCCCGGCGCGGCCCTGGGGCGTGCCGCCGACCACGCAGGAGGAAGTGGCGGCGGCCGGCATGCTGATGCGCCTGGACCGCTTCTGGGAACGCGCCGTGCCGCCCAGCTTCGAGGTGGCGGCGGCGACATCGCTCGACCGCATTCCCGCCGAACGGCAGCGCCCGGTCTTCGACCAGCTCGTGCCGGAATCCGGCCGGGCCCTGTTCGAGCTGCTGTTCTGGCCGATGGATCACGGCTCCGGCGCGGCGGTTGCCTGGCACAGGGTGCGCTGCCCGGTGCTGGTGCTGGTTGGCGACCAGGACAAGGTGACGCCGGCCAGCAGCGTGCGCGGCATCGCCGGCCTGCTGCCCAGGGCCGAATTCGCGGTGCTGCCGGGGCTCAGCCACTTCATCTTCGGCGAGCCGGGCGAGATGGCGGTGACCGAGGCCGTCCGGCGCTGGCTCGCCGGGCTCGCCGGTTGAGCGGACCGGCCAGCGACCGGCCGGCGATCCCGACCGGCCCGACCACCCCGGCCGAGCGGCGCCGCGCCTTTCGCGTGCTGTTCATGGCCCTGGTCTGTGTCGGCATGGGGCAGACCGTGGTGTTCATCGTGATCCCGCCGATCGCGCGCAGCCTCGATGTGTCCGAAGTCTACATCGCCATCATGTTCGCCAGCTCGGCCACCATCTGGGCCTTCATGAACCCGTTCTGGGGGCGGCTCAGCGACAGTTGGGGGCGCAAGCCGGTGATCATCGTCGGGCTGTCGGGCTTCGGGGTGTCGATGGCGCTGGTGGGTCTGGCCGCCCAGGCGGGGCTGGCGGGGCTGACCGGCGTGCTCGCCACCTTCGCCATGATGACGGCCGGGCGCTGGATCTTCTCGGTGCTGGGGCCGGGCACCATCAACGGCGCCCAGGCCTATGTCGCCGACCGCACCTCGCGGGCCGAGCGCACGGCGGCCGTCGCGGCGCTGAACGCCGCCTTCACCCTCGGCGCCAGTTCCGGCCCCGGACTGGCGGCGGGGCTGGTGCTGATCGGGCTGCTGGCGCCCTTCTACCTGATCGCGGCGATCGCGCTGGCCAGCGCGGTGTGCATCTACATCTATCTGCCCGAGCGCAGCCCGCCGCGCGGCCGCCCCCAGGGACCGCGCCTGTCGGTGTTCGACCGGCGGGTGCGCCTCCTGGTGCTGGGCATGTCGATCTCGGCCAGCGGGCATGCGGTGACCGTGCAGTCGGCCGGCTTCTACATCATCGATGTGCTGGGGATGGCGGTGGAGAGTTCGCCCCAGTTCGCCGGCGTCGCGCTGATGGCGGCCTCCTTTGCCGGCATCGTCGCCCAGCTCGTGCTGGTGCAGCGCTTCGACCTGCAGCCCGGCACCCTGATGCGGGCGGGCGTGGCCTGCCAGATCCTCGGTTTCGCCCTGCTGCTGGCGACCGACCAGTACGGCCCCTTCGTGCTGGCGCTGATGTGCCAGGGGCTGGGGGTGGGGATGGCCCGCCCCGGTCATGCCGCCGCCGGCTCGCTCGCCTTCAGCCCGCACGAGCAGGGGGCGGCCGCCGGCATCATGAACGCGGCCGCGGCCTCGGGCTGGGTGGTGGGACCGCTGATCGGCATGCCGCTCTACCAGTATGATCCGCAGCTGACCTATTGGGCGATGCTGGTGCTGCTGGGCGCGCTCATGGTGCTGATGCTGGTGAGCCCGGCCTTCCGGGTGACCGTACGGGCGGCCGGTCTGGAGGAGGACATCGACCAGGCCCCCAAGGGCTAGCCTAGCGGTCCGGCAGGCCGGCTGCCTCGCGGCCGGCGATGGGGCCGCCGACGAAGCATTCGGCGATGTTGCCGCCCGACATGTAGAGATGGCCGAACACCGAGCCGATCTCGCCTGCCTCGTAGAGCCGCGGGATCGGCGCGCCGTGGGCGTCGAGCACGCGCTGGCGCTCGTCATGGGCGGGCCCGCCCTGGGTGTTGGAGACGACCGGCCAGACCTCGGCGGCGATGAAGGGCGGCTTGGCGATCGGCACCATGCTGGCGGCGGGCCGGCCGAAGGCGGCATCGGCGCCGGCGGCACAGGCCCGGTTCCAGTCCGCCACCGCGGCCTTCAGGGTGGCGGCATCGCGGCCGAAGCGCTGGGCGATGCCCTCCAGCGTGTCGGCGCGGAACAGGAGGCCGGCCTCGACCTCCGCCAGGTTGTCGCGGCTCCAGGTGAAGGCGTGGCGCTGGGCGACCTCGCCATCGTGCCAGGTCGGCGCGCCGAGCGGGTAGAGGCGCCGGCCATCCTCGTCGACCAGCAGCAGGGCGGGCAGGCGCGGGCGGGACTGGGTGGCCGGGTCCAGCGCCTCGAAGGGGCGGTGGCCGGTATCCTGAAGATAGGGATCATACTCGTTCATGAAGCGGCGGCCCTGCCGGTCGAGCAGGATCCAGGCCATGCGCACATCCTCGCGGAAGGGGCGGCCGGGGGTCCAGTCGGGCAGGCGCTTCACCCGGATCCCGAAGGGATAGGCCGGGTCCGGGTGGCGGAAGCCGTAGGAGCCGTGCAGGTGCCACATGTGCCAGAGCTGCGCGCCCGCGCTTTGGGCCATGCGCAGCCCGTCGCCCGTGTTGCCGCGCACCGCCGCCGACAGCAGCGGGCCGGAAGGCCAGAACTGGCGCTGCAGGTCGGCCGCCGCCTCGAAGCCGCCGGTGGCGAGCACCACCCCGCGCCGCG
>CAZEQG010000152.1:0-7204 GCA_964514295.1 uncultured Alphaproteobacteria bacterium | reverse complement strand
ACCGCGCTGCCGTCGTGGAAGCGCGCGCCCGGGCGCAGGGCGAAACGCCAGGACAGCCCATCGGCCGAGCGCGTCCAGGCGGCGGCGAGCTGTGGCACCGGCCGGCCGCCGTCATCGGCGCCAAGCAGGGTCTCGGCCACCTGCATGCGGGCGAAGACATAGCCGGAGCGCGCCGGGTCGAGCCCCCCGATTTCCCAAGGCGCCACCACCTGCAGCACCGTGGGGTCGGCGGCGAGGCCCGCACCGAGGCCGGCAAGCAAGGTGGCAGCGGACAAGGAGGCAAGACGGAGCATGATGGGGTCCTCGGCCCGGGAGTTGATGTTTATGTTATTACATAACGTCAATTTTAGGCGTCAAGGCCCGTGTCGTCGCTTTGCCGGGCCACCCCCGCCATGCCAGGGTGGTGCCGGCCAGAAAGGGAGACCGCAGGATGCGCGCCGTCGCCGCCATGATGAAGCACGAGACCAACACCTTCTCGCCGGTGCCGACGCCGCTGGCGCGCTTCGGGCCGGACGGTCCCAGCTTCGGCAACCAGGCGGCCGGGATGTTCCGCGGCACCAACACCGCGCTCGGCGCCTATCTGACACTGTGCGAGGCCGAGGGCTGGGCGGTGGAGACGCCGGTCGCCGGCTCCGCCCCGCCCAGCGGCCGGGTGGAGGCGGCTGCCTACCGGACCATGTGCGAGGCCATCCTCGCCGCCGTCGAGCGGGGCTGCGACGCCCTGTTCCTCGACCTGCACGGGGCCATGGTGCCCGAGGGCAACGACGATGGCGAAGGCCACCTGCTGGAGGAGATCCGCCGCCGCCGCCCGGATCTGCCGATCGCCGTCGCCTACGACCTGCACGCCAACGTGACGGCGCGGATGATCGAGAACGCCACGGTGACCTGCGGCTACCTGACCTATCCGCACATCGACATCGCCGCGACCGGCAGCCGGGCCGGGGGCATCCTGCGGCGGGCGCTGAAGGGCGAGGTCAGCCCGGTCACCGAATGGGCCCGGCTGCCGATGATCCCCCACACGCTGAAGATGGCCCATGCCGACGAGCCGATGAAGAGCCTGCTGGAAGCCGCCAGGGCGGCGGTCGATGGGCGGGTGATCCTCGACGTCTCGGTGTTCGGCGGCTTTCCCATGGTGGACATTGCCGAGCCTGGCCTGTCCGTGGTGGTGGTGGCCGATGGCGACCGGGCGGCCGCGCGGGCGGTGCGCGACCGGCTGATCGACATGGCCTGGGACAGGCGGGCCGATTTCGTCTGGCAGGGCCGCCCGCTCGCCGACAGCGTGGCCGAGGCGATGGCCCTGCCCGGCGGCCCGGTGATCCTGCTGGACCATGCCGACAATTGCGCATCGGGCGGCACCCAGGACGTGATGACGGTGATCGGCGAATGCCTGCGCCAGGGCATGACCGATCTTGCCGTCTTCGCCGTGAAGGACCCGGCGGCGGTGCGCGCGATGCAGGCGGCGGGGCCCGGGGCAAGCCTGACCCTCGCCCTCGGCGGCAAGACCGACATGCCGGCGATCGGCCGCCGCGGCGAACCGCTGACCGTGACCGGCCGGGTGAAGGCGCTGAGCGACGGCCGCTTCCGGGTGACCGGCCCGATGATGACCGGGACGCTGGCCGACATGGGCCATGCCGGGGTGCTGGACCTCGGCGATGGGGTGGAGATCGTGGTCTGCTCCAAGAACATGGAGCCCTCGGACCTCGGCTGCCTGCGCTCGCTCGGCATCGAGCCCACGGCCAAGCGCCGGCTGCTGCTGAAGTCGAGGGTGCATTTCCGCGCCGGCTTCGAGCCGATCGCCGCCGCCATGGTCTATTGCGACGGCGTGGGCGTGACCAGTTCCGACTATTCGCTGTTCGACTTTCGGGTGCTGAAGCGCCCCTGCTATCCGCTCGATCCGGGTGCCAGCCGCTGAAGGGATGGGCGTTTGCCCATCGGGCAGGCGGGACGCTGCCGGGCTGGACGAAGCGTGAGCAATCGCCGATGATCGGGCGTTGACGGAAAGCAAGCCGCGCCACCGCTTGGCATGGTTCTCGCTTTCACGGCAGCGAGAATGCCCCGAACACAGGGGCGACGATGAACAGGAGGCACTCGATGACCCGAACCCGGTTCGGCGCGGTCGCCATGGCGGCAATGCTGGCTGCGCTGCCCTGCGCCACGGTGCAGGCGGAGACGACGATCAAGGTGGTCAAGCATGCGTCGCTGCGCGTGCTCGACCCCATCTTCACCACCGCCTACATGTCCCGCAATCACGGCTACATGGTCTACGACACGCTGTTCGCCTGGGACGACAAGTTCGCCGCCAAGCCGCAGATGGTGAAGGACCACACCGTTTCGGCCGACGGCCTGACCTACAGCTTCACCCTGCGCGACGGCCTGAAGTTCCATGACGGCGCGCCGGTGACGGCGGAGGATGTGGTCGCCTCGATCAAGCGCTGGGGATCGGCCGACGGCCTCGGCCAGCTCCTCATGGCCAACACCGCCGACATCAAGGCGACCGGCGCCTCCAGCTTCACGCTGACGCTGAAGCAGAAATACGGCCTGGTGCTCTACAGCCTGGCCAAGGTCAGCTCCAACGTGCCGTTCATCATGCCGGCGCGCTTTGCCGCCAAGCCGCGCGGCGAGCAGCTCGGCCCGGCCGAGCAGATCGGCAGCGGCCCCTTCGTCTTCAAGGTCGACGAGTTCGAGCCGGGGGTGAAGTCGGTCTATCTGAAGTTCAAGGACTATGTGCCGCGCTCCGAGCCTCCGGTGTGGGCGAGCGGCGGCAAGGTGGTGAAGGTCGACCGCGTCGAGTGGATCAACATGCCCGACCAGATGACGGCGGCGAATGCGCTGAAGTCGGGCGAGATCGACTATGTCGAGCAGCTTCCCCACGACCTGCTGCCACTGGTCGAGAACGAGAAGTCGGTGAAGGTGCTGACCGTCAACAAGCTGGGCAGCGCCGGCATGATGCGCTTCAACCATCTGCACAAGCCCTTCGACAATCCCAAGATCCGCCGCGCCGTCGCCATGGCGGTGAAGCAGGAAGACTACATGAAGGCGATGGTCGGCGACCCGCGCTTCTATTCGTCCTGCAAGGCCATGTTCATCTGCGGCACGCCCTTTGCGACCGATGCCGGCTCCCAGGGCCTGCTCGACGGCAACATCGAGGCCGCCCGCAAGCTGCTGGCCGAGGCGGGCTATGACGGCACGCCGGTGGTGGTGATGCAGCCGACCGACCTGGCATCGGTGATGCCCTTCGCGCCGGTCACCGTGCAGGCGATGCGCCGCATCGGCCTCAATGTCGACATGCAGTCGATGGACTGGCAGGCCCTGGTGTCGCGCCGCGCCAAGCAGGACCCGCCGGCCCAGGGCGGCTGGAACATGTTCCACACCACCTGGGTTGCCGCCGACGTGCTGAACCCGGCCATGCAGCTCGGCCTCAACGGCAAGGGCAAGAATGGCGGCTGGTTCGGCTGGCCGGAGGATGCCGAGATCGAGAAGCTGCGCGGCGAATTCGCGCTGGAGACCGATATCGAGAAGCAGAAGGCGATCGCCACCAAGGTGCAGGAGCGCGCCTACGAGCTCGGCTTCTACATGCCGCTCGGCCAGTACGTCCAGCTCACCGCGGTGACCGACAAGCTGGCCGGCATCATCGAAGGCCCCGCCCCGTTCTTCTGGGGCATCGAGAAGAAGTGAGGCTGGCCCGTCACCTCCCCCTTCCCCCGCCCGGGGAAGGGGGAGCGGCCGTGGCAGGGCGATGCCCGGCTGCCGCGGCGTGATCTGATGTTCTCCTTCATCGTCAACCGACTGATCGCCACCGTGCCGGTGATGCTGGTGGTCGCGGTCTTCGTGTTCCTGCTGCTGCGGCTGACGCCCGGCGATCCGGCGGCGATCCTGGCTGGCGACGCCGCCACGCCCGAGCAGGTGCGCGCGATCCGCCTGGCCCTGGGGCTGGAGGAGCCGATCCACATCCAGTTCGTGACCTGGATGGGTCAGATCCTGACCGGCAATCTCGGCACCTCGATCATCTCCAAGCTGCCGGTGATCGACCTGATCGGCCAGCGCGTCTACGCCACCCTGTCGCTGGCCTCCACCACCATCGTCTTCTCGGTCCTGGTGGCGGTGCCGCTCGGCGTGATCGCGGCCTGGTTCCACGACACCCTGGTCGACCGGCTGGTGATGGTCTTTGCCGTGCTCGGCTTCTCGGTGCCGGTGTTCGTGCTGGGCTATGCCTACATCTACCAGTTCGCCATCGTCTGGAAGCTGCTGCCGGTGCAGGGCTACATGGCGATCGACCGCGGGCTGTGGCCGTGGCTGGAGCGGCTGATCCTGCCGACCGCAACCTTGAGCGTGATCTATATCGCGCTGATCGCCCGCATCACCCGGGCCAGCATGCTGGAGATACTGACCGAAGACTATGTGCGCACCGCCCGGGCCAAGGGCCTGCCCGAACGGGTGGTGCTGGTCCGCCACGCGCTGCGCAACGCCGCGGTGCCCATCGTCACGGTGATCGGCATCGGCATCGCGCTCCTGATCTCCGGCGTGGTGGTGACGGAGACGGTCTACAACATCCCCGGCCTTGGCCGGCTCACCGTCGATGCCGTGCTCGCCCGCGACTATCCGACGATCCAGGGGCTGATCCTGGTCTTCGCCTTCGTCTATGTGCTGATCAACCTGATGATCGACATCGCCTACACCCTGCTCGACCCGAGGATACGCTATTGAGCGCCGGGGCACAGGAAGCGCTGGCAGCGGCCGCCGATCCGCGCCGCAGCCTGCTGCGCCGGCTGCTGGTGAACCCGGCGGTGCTGTTCGGCGGCGTGCTGCTGGCGCTGCTGGTGGCGGCGGCGGTGCTGGCGCCGCTGCTGTGGACGGTCGACCCGGTGGAACTCGACCCCACCGCGAGGCTGCGGCGGATGTCCGACACCCACTGGTTCGGCACCGATGCCTTCGGGCGCGACGTCTATTCCCGCGTCGTCTATGGCGCGCAGATCTCGCTGGTGGTGGGGCTCAGCGTCGCCACGCTCGCGGTCGCCATCGGCCTGTTCATCGGCCTGGTCTCCGGCTATCTGCGCTGGCTCGACGCCATCGTGATGCGGGTGATGGACGGGCTGATGGCGATCCCCGGCATCCTGCTGGCGATCGCCATGATCTCGCTGTCGGGGGCGAGCCTCACCACCGTGGTGATCGCCATCGTGATCCCGGAGATCCCGCGGGTGGTGCGGCTGGTGCGCTCGGTCGTGCTGACCATCCGCGAGGAACCCTACGTGGAAGCGGCGATCGCGCTGGGCACGCCGCTGCCGCTGATCCTGATCCGCCACGTGCTGCCGAACACGGTGGCGCCGCTGATCGTGCAGGGCACCTACATCTGCGCCTCGGCGATCCTGACGGAGGCGATCCTGTCCTTCCTTGGCGCCGGCATCCCGCCGGAGATTCCCACCTGGGGCAACATCATGGCGGAGGGCCGGGTGTACTTCCAGCTCAGGCCCAACATCATCTTCTTCCCCGGCATCTTCCTGGCGGTGACGGTGCTGGCCGTGAACATGCTGGGCGACGGGCTGCGCGACACGCTGGACCCGCGCCTGGCCAAGAGGATGGGATGAGCGAGCCGGTTCTCGCCATCACCGGGCTGTCGGTCAGCCTGCCAAGCTTCGCCGACCGCCGCCATGCGGTCGAGGAGGTGACGCTCGAGGTCGGCCGGCGCGAGATCGTGTGCATCGTCGGCGAATCCGGTTCCGGCAAGTCGGTCACCGCCTTCACGGTGATGGGGCTGCTGCCCAAGCGCCAGCTGGTGCCGGTCGCCGGCTCGGTGAAGCTGCTGGGCGAGGAACTGCTGGGCGCCAGCCCGGCGCGCCTCAGGGCGCTGCGCGGTTCGCGCATGGCGATGATCTTCCAGGAGCCGATGACGGCACTGAACCCGGTGATGCCGGTCGGCCGGCAGATCGAGGAGGTGCTGGCCTTTCATGGCGACCTGCCGGCGCCCGCCCGGCGATCCCGGGTGATCGAGCTGATGGCCCAGGTCCGCCTGCCCGAGCCCGAGCGTCTGGCCGATGCCTATCCGCACCAGATATCGGGCGGCCAGCGCCAGCGCATCATGATCGCCATGGCCCTGGCCAACGAGCCGGCACTGCTGATCGCCGACGAGCCGACCACGGCGCTGGACGTCACCACCCAGGCGCAGATCCTGCGGCTGATGAAGGACCTCCAGGCCGAGCACGACACCGGCGTGCTGTTCATCACCCATGATTTCGGCGTCGTCGCCGAGATCGCCGACCGCGTGGTGGTGATGCGCCATGGCCGGATCGTCGAGCAGGGAACCACCGCCGAGGTGCTGGGCGCCCCGCGCCACGAATACACCCGGATGCTGATCGCGGCCGTACCCTCGATCAAGCCACGCGCCGCCCGGCCGGTGGAGGGGCTGCCGGTGGCCCTGCAGACCTTCAACCTGGGCAAGATCTACAGCGGCGGCGGCTTCTTCCAGAAGGCCCGGGTGGTGAAGGCGGCGGAGGACGTGACCTTCGCCGTGCGGCGCGGCGAGACGCTGGGCATCGTCGGCGAATCGGGCTCGGGCAAGTCCACCGTCGCCCGCTGCATCGCCCGCCTGATCGATCCGACCAGCGGCCAGGTCAATCTCGGCAGCCAGGAGATCGGCACCCTGTCGGCCGCCGCCCTGCGGCCCTTCCGCCGGCGCATCCAGATCGTCTTCCAGGACCCCTACCGCTCGCTCAACCCGCGCCGGCCGATCCTCGAGTCGCTGATCGAGGGGCCGCTCAACTTCGGCACGCCACGGGCCGAGGCGGTGCGTCAGGCCGAAGCGCTGATGGGGCTGGTTGGCCTGGATCCCCGGGCGATCGACCGCTACCCGCACCAGTTCTCGGGCGGGCAGCGCCAGCGCATCTGCATCGCCCGGGCGCTGATGACGAAGCCCGATGTGCTGATCGCCGACGAGGCCGTCTCGGCCCTCGACGTCTCGGTCCAGGCCCAGGTGCTGGACCTGCTGGCCGACATCCGCGACCGCTTCCAGCTTGCCATGCTGTTCATCACCCATGACCTGCGGGTGGCGGCCCAGGTCTGCGATTCGGTCGCGGTGATGCATCGCGGCCGGGTGGTGGAATATGGGCCGGCACAGCAGGTCTTCACCGCGCCGGCGCACGCCTACACCAGGGAGCTGTTCGAGGCCGCGCCGCCGCTCTTGGCCTCCCTGCCCGAGCGGGACCGGGGGCTG
>CAZEQG010000151.1:0-7237 GCA_964514295.1 uncultured Alphaproteobacteria bacterium | reverse complement strand
CGCCGCCGGCCAGCCTCAGCCCGTGGCGGCCGCCGCCGATCCCCTCGCCACCGCCATGATGGACCGCAACATCGATGTCGCGATGGCCATCAACGAAGCCGCCATCGCCAATGCCGAGATGGTGGGGCAGCTCCGCGCCGTGGATCTCGACGCGCAGACCATTTCCGCGGCGACCGAGGTGACGGTGACGGGCGTCAGCGAGATATCGATGCGCAGCCAGGAAGTGGCGGCGCTGGCCGCGGCGGCGCTGGAATCGGCGCGCTCCGGGCGCACGGCGGTGGGCGGGGCCGTCAGCAGCATGCGCGAGATCGCAAGCGCGGTCGAGCAGGCCGCCGGCCGCGTCCGTGAACTGTCCGAAGCATCCGAGCGGATCGTCTCGATCGTCACCGCGATCGAGACGATCGCGGCCCAGACCAATCTTCTGGCGCTGAACGCCACCATCGAGGCGGCCCGGGCGGGGGAAGCCGGCAAGGGCTTTGCCGTGGTGGCGACGGAGGTGAAGAACCTCGCCAGCCAGACGGCCAAGGCGACGGAGGACATCCGCACCCGCATCGCCAGCCTTCGCGCCGACATGGACAGCATCGTGCAATCCATGGCGCAGGGAACGGAGGCGGTCGCCGGCGGCGAGCGCGCGATGGCCGGGGTCGATGCCGGCATGGAAACGATCAGCCAGGGCATCGAGCAGACCAATCAGCGCATGGCCGAGATCGCCGCGATCCTGTCGCAGCAGGCGACCGCCGCCAACGAGATGGCGGCCGGGGTCGCCCGCATCGCCTCGAAGAGCGCGGACAATGCCAAATCGATCATGCGCAATGTGGAGGCCACCCGCGGCGTGGAGCGGCTGCTCGGCGAGCAGCTCCAGGTGCTGATGGAGCGCGACATACCCGACAAGATCATCAAGATCGCCAAGGTCGACCACGTGATGTGGAAGAAGCGGCTGGCGGACATGATGGTCGGCCTGGAAACCCTGCGCCCGGCCGAGTTGACCAGCCACGAGGCCTGCCGCCTGGGCAAATGGTACTACGGCCCCGGCTCGGCCCTCTACCGCGACAACACGACCTTCAAGCGCCTGGAGGACCCGCACCGCCGGGTGCATGCCCACGGCAAGGCCGCGGCGGAGGCCTACAGCCGCGGCGACCAGGCGGCGGCGATGGCCGAGATCGCCAAGGTGGAACAGGCCTCGACCGAGGTGCTGCGGCTTTTGGACCTGCTGGCCAAGGAAGCGCCGGCAATGCCTCGCCAGGCCGGGTTCTAGGCGGCGCCGGCCCGGTCCAGCGCCGGGTCGGCGCAAGGCACGCTGCCGGGCCCTTCCAGGCTGACGGTGATCCCGAACCGCTGGGCCGCCGACGGCTCGGTGTAGATGGTGCCGGCCGTCGGCGTGCGGCCCGGCCCGCCGGGGGTGTAGAGATCGCTGTAGCCCGCCTCGGCAGAGGTCGAGATCAGCACCGCCGTCGGCCGTGACACCGCCGCCGTCGCGCCCGTCCAAGCCCGACCTGCCCATCGACCGGAAATGCTTCACCGAACTTCTTGAATTGATGAAATATTCATAGATGCCAGATGTCGTCACATAATCTCCATATCGTTGAATGCCGGCAAATCTGCTGAATTGACAGCACAGCCGGAGAGGCTAGGATTGACTTGATATCAATCTCGTTGGGGGGGGAGGATAAAATGTCCAAGGCACCAGCGCCGGCCGCACTGAGCGATGATGAGCTTGCCCGCGTTACCGGCGGGAAAGGATCTGCGAACACCCCGGATGCCGGCCCCTTCCCGGGCGGGATGGGCCTCGAAGAGAGGATGGCGGCGATCATGGCCGAGCGGGCGAACACCATCAACAACATGATCAACGAGACGAAGAGCGGGCTAGACGCACTCAACAATCGCTACCTCGACCTCAGCCAGGGGCTGAATGTCCTGGCCAACGCCGAGAAGGGGCTGGACGGCCAGCTCAGCAAGGCGGAACTGCAGAGGGGCATTCAAAGCGTGAAGGAACAGGAGGCCGCGGTCTCCAGCCAGGGGCAGATGGAACTGATTAAGCTGCAATCCCTGGCAAAGCATGCGGAGGCCATGTCGACCGGCGCGTTCCCGAATCGGACGCCAAAGTTCGGCTAGTCGCGCCCGGGTTCACCGTGACAGATGCTTGCGCACGCCGCGGGCCGGGCCGGTGGCCGGACCGGGCCTGAGGTCGTGACGGACGCGACGCCCAGTTTTCGCCGGCAGGCGCTGGCAGGGTTGGCGAGCGCAAGCGTCGACCGCGACGCGCTGCAGGTGATGCGGCCACACCTGTGGGGCGCCGGCTTGCTCGTGGTCGCCGTCGTGCTGGGGACCTTGGCCTGGAGTGCCGTGTTCACCGTGCCGGTATCCGTCACCGGCCGGGGCATCCTGCTGTCGGCGCGCGGCGTGGCCGACGTGGTGGCCGATGCGCCCGGCCAGATCCACGAACTGCTCGCCCGCCCCGGGGATGCCGTCACCCCCGGCATGGTGATCGCGCGCGTCGATCAGCCGGAACTCCGCTTGCTCCTTTCCATCGCGCGCGGCGAACTGGACGACGCGCGGCGCTTCCACGACGACCTCATCGCCTTCCAGCAGCGCGACGGTGCCGCCCGCACGGCCGCCCGGGAAGCCCGGTTCGTGTCGCTGTCCGGCAGGCTCGCCGCCCTGCGCGACCGTCGCATGGCCCTGATCGAGCAGCGCGACGGCATCGAGCGGCTGGCCGCCAGGGGGACAATGACGCGCGAGCGCGCGATCGCGGCCGCCGAAGCGGTGCTGGCGGTCGATGGCCAGATCGCCAATGCACGCGACGAGATTGCGGTCCTGCAGTCTGAAGCGGTGATCAAGGCGACGGAGGACGAGCAGGCCCGCCTCGACGCGGCCCGCCGGGTCGCGGAGGCGGAACGCAAGGTGACGGCGCTGGACGACCGGCAGAACTGGATGACCGCCATCCGCTCGCCTTTCGCGGGTCGCGTGATCGAGGCCAAGGCCAATGTCGGCCAGGTGGTGCAGCCCGGAACCGCCATCCTGACGGTGGAGCGGACGCCCAACCGCACGCCGGCCGGCGCGGTCGACGCCAATGCCCCCCAGGTGCCGATCGTCGTTGCCTATGTCCGGGCGGCAGATGGCAAGAAGCTGTCCGCCGGCATGCCGGTCGAGGTTTCCCCGTCCACCACCCGGCGCGAGGAGCACGGCTTCCTGCGCGGGCGTGTCACCGATGTCGGCGAGGTCCCCGCCAGCAGCGAGGGCATGACGCGGACGCTGCAGAACGACCGGCTGGTGCAGACCTTCATCGCCGAGCTCGGCACCCCCTTTGCCGTAACCGTGGCACTCGACACCGATCCGGCCGAGCCCGCGC
Source organism: uncultured Alphaproteobacteria bacterium (assembly GCA_964514295.1). Taxonomy (GTDB): domain Bacteria; phylum Pseudomonadota; class Alphaproteobacteria; order CAZEQG01; family CAZEQG01; genus CAZEQG01. The sequence goes on along the minus strand of CAZEQG010000151.1, from coordinate 3,888 downwards.
GGCCGCTCTGGTCCTCCTCCCGCACCGAGCCGCCGGCGCTGGCCACCGGCACGCTTGCCGATGTGCGCATAACGGTGCGCACCACCCCGCTGCTGGCGCTGGCGTTCCCGGCTCTGGCCGCGCTGCCCGGCTCAGCGCCCTAGGACGTGGTGATGGCAGCCGCGCGCGTCCGCACCCCGACCTTGCTGCAGATCGAAGCAAGCGAATGTGGGGCGGCGGCGCTCGGCATCGTCCTCGCCCATTTCGGACGATGGACGACGCTGGAAGAGTTGCGGGCCGCCTGCAATGTCACCCGCGATGGCAGTTCCGCCCTGTCGATCGCGCGCGCCGCCCGGGCCGAGGGCCTGCAGGTCGAGGCCGCCCGCATGGAGCCGGAGCATCTGCGCCGCATCGCCATGCCGGTGATCGTGCATTGGGGAATGGACCACTTCGTCGTGGTCGAGGGGTTCGGCCGCGGCGTCGTCCATCTGAACGATCCGGCGCAGGGCCCAAGACGGGTGTCGGAGGAGGAATTCGACCGCGGCTTCACCGGGATCGTGCTCGCCCTGCGCCCAGGCCCCGACTTCCAGCGCCGAGGGCAGCCGCGTTCCCTGTGGCGCAGCCTGGCGACACGGCTGCGCGGCAGCGGGTCGACCCTCGCCTTCTCCATCATGATCGCGCTTGCCCTGGTGGTGCCCGGCCTGCTGGTGCCGGCATTCGCCCGCATCTTCGTCGACCAGGTCCTGATCAACAGCTTCGACCACTGGCTGGCCCCGCTGCTGCTTGGCATGACGGGCTGCTCGCTGGTGACCGGCCTGCTGGTCTGGCTGCAGCGCGACGTCCTGCTGCGGCTGGAAACGCGGCTGGCATTCGCCGGCACGCTGGCATTCGTCGACCATGTCCTGCGCCTGCCGATCGGCTATTTCGCGCAGCGCCACCCGGCGCAGATCGCCGGCCGCGTGATGCTGAACGACCGGATCGCCCAGCTGGCGGCCAGCGAGGTCGGCACGGCGCTGTCGAGCCTCCTTACGGCCGCGGCCTTTCTCATTGCCATGCTGGTGACCGCTCCCATGCTCGGCGCCCTCGTGCTGCTGCTGGCGCTCGGCAATCTCGGCCTGCTTGTGTGGTCGGCGCGCGCGCTGCGCGACGACAATCACCGCCTGCTCGCCGCCACCACCGGCCATGCCGGGTTCGCCCGGCAGGGCCTCCAGATGATCGAGCTGTACAAGGCGTCGGGCACCGCCGACCAGCTGCGCGCGCGGCTGGCGGCGATGAACGCGCGGGCGCTCAACCTGCGGCAGTCCATCGCCGCCGCGCAGGCGCGCCTCGGTATCCTGCCCGGGCTGACATCGCTCGCCGCCGGTGCCGTGGTAATGGCGATCGGCGGCGCCATGGTGATCACCGGGGAGATGTCGCTCGGCATGCTCGTCGCCTTCCAGGCGCTGACCATCGGCTTCCTCGCGCCGCTCTCGGCGCTCGTCATGCTGGCCGCGCGCATCCAGGACGGCGAGGCCTGCCTGCGGCTGCTCGACGACACGCTCCAGCATCCGCCGGCCGCCGAGTTCTGCCGCTCCGGGCTGGCCGCCGCAGCCTCAACGGCCCGCCTGGCCGGCGCCGTCTCGACGTCAGGGCTCGGCTTTCGCCACGGCTCGGATGGGCCGCTGCTGCTCGAAGGCGTGTCCTTCGATCTCGCGCCGGGGGAATGGCTGGGCATCGCCGGCAAGTCGGGATCGGGCAAGTCCACCCTGGCCGCCCTGATCGCCGGGCTTGGCGAGCCAACTACGGGAAGCATCCTGTTCGACGGCATCCCGCATGCGGCGGTGCCGCGCCAGCGCCTCCGCCGCTCCCTTGCCCATGTCGATCAGCACCCGGCGATCTTCGAGGGCACGGTGCGCGACAACATCGCCCTGTGGGACCACAGCCTGCCCGAGGAGCGGATCGTGGCGGCGGCGCGGCAGGCCCTGCTGCATGAGGCCGTCCTCGACCGTGGCGGCTATGGTGCCCGCCTGCGCGAGGGCGGCAGCAACCTCTCAGGCGGCCAACGCGCCCGGCTGGCGATCGCCCGCGCGCTGGTGCGCGAGCCGCGCATCCTGATCCTCGACGAAGCGACGGCGGCGCTCGATGACGCGATGGAGGCGCAACTCCTGGCCAATCTGCGGGCCTGTGGCGCGACCACGATCCTCATCGCGCACCGGCGCACGCCCCTGCGCGCATGCGACCGCGCCATCATGCTCGACCGGGGCAGAGTGGTCCAGGCCGGCCCGCCCGACCGTCTGCTGGCCGCGCCCGGCCCGTTCCGCGAGATGATGCTGGCGGACTGACCGATGATGGCGACGGACGGGACGACCGGCGCTCCAACCCTGGTCGAGGGACGGCATCTCGTGCTGAACGAGCCGGGCATCTGCCACGCCATCCTGGCCGGTGAGGTCGTGCTGTCGGCGATGCGTGGCGATGGGCGTTCGGCGCGCCACCCGATCGCGCGGATCCCGGCTGACGGGCTGCTGTTCGGCCTGCCGCCCGGCGCCCTCGGTGAGGAGAGCGTCCTCGCCACGGCGAGCGCGGACGCACGCATCTATCGGCTGCCCCCGGGGGGTTGGGGCGTGCCGGCGCCGACAGCGGCCTTTGCGGAAGGTCTCGCCCACTGGCTGCGCGCCCTCAGCGAGGGGCTGGCGCCGGCCGTGGCGTCACGGCCCCGCCCGCATCTGGTCGTTGGCGGGGCCCTCGGCCCCGTCTCGCTTCCCGCCGAGGCGGTGGTCAGCGGCACCGGGGCGATCACCTGGATCGAGTTGCCGCCGGCCGGCGCGCGGCTGTTCGGCATTGAGCCCGTCCGGTCCTTCGTGCCGCTGCCACCCGGTGCCTGGCTGGTGCTCGCCGAAGCGGGCGCGGTCAGGGCGGTCGATTGGCACAGCGGGCTGGCGCGGCCGGAATGGCCGATGGCGCTTGCCGCCTTCAACGCCGCCATCGCCGAGCTGCTGCCGTTGGCGCGCGGCTTCGCCGAGGTGGACGAGGCCCACCGCATCCGGCAGCGACAGGCCGAGGAGGAGCACGACGCGGTCCTGGCGACCGGGCGGATCGCCGACATCATGGGCAACCCCCAGGCGCCGCGCCCGGAAGATGGCACGTCGGGTCTGCTCGACGTGATGCGCCTTCTCGGCAGCGAGATCTCGCTGCCGGTCCGGCGCCCGGCCAGGGCACGGCGCGCGCAACTGGACATGGCGCCGACGGCCGAGGAAATCGCCCGCGCTTCAGGCCTCGCGCTGCAGCCGGTGAGGCTGGCGCAGGAGTGGTGGAAGAGCGAGTCGCCCCCGATGCTTGCCTGGCGCGACGGTGATCGGCCGATCGCCCTGGTGTGGCGCGGCGATGGCTGGCGGGAGTTCGACCGCACCGGCAGGCAGCGCAGGGTCACTGCCGAAACGGCCGTCGGCATTGCGGCCGAGGCGCAGGCCGTGCTGCGCCCGCTGCCCGCCCCGGCCGGGTTCTTCGCCCTCCTGCGCGCGGGCCTTACCGGAGGCAGGTCGGATCTGGCACTGTTTCTGGCAGCACTGCTGGCCGGCAGCGCGCTCGGCCAGGCGCTGCCGATCGCCAGCAACTTCGTCTATGGCGTGCTGGTCCCGGCATCGATGCAGGGCGCGGTGATGCAGGTCGGCGCCATGATCCTGCTGATCGGCATTGCCGGCGCGGTGATCCAGTTCGCCGGTGACGTCGCACGCCAGCGCATCGCCGCCCGCGCCGATGGCCGGCTGCATGATGGCCTGTGGGAGCGGGTGGTCGCCCTGCCGCTCGGCACGCTGCGCAGCGGCGCGAGTGCCGATGTCGCGGCGCGCGCCGCAGCGGTGATCACCAGCGTCGCCGGGGCGCGGCAGTTCCTTTTCGTGGCAGCCGGCGGGCTCGGCGTGGCCCTCGCCAGCC
>CAZEQG010000150.1:0-7245 GCA_964514295.1 uncultured Alphaproteobacteria bacterium | reverse complement strand
CCGCGCCGTGGCCGCGCCACACGCTGCGCAGCCAGTCGCGCAGGACGGGCCGGGCCGGGCTGCCGTCCAGGCGGATGGCGACGCGGCGGATCTCGCTGCCCACCAGATCGGCGACCACCAGGGTGACCGGCGCACAAGTGACCGAATCGCCGCGCCCGACGCCATCGCCCAGCCGCTGGGCGAGCAGTTCCGCCACCGTCAGCCCGGCCAGCGCCGGCTCGACCGTGAAGCCATAGGCGGCGGCCAGCCCGGCGACCGGCGTCTCCCCGGGCACGATGAAGTCGCCGAAATCCTCCTCGCCCTTCAGCGTGCTGGCAAAGCGCTGCGAGAACAGGCGGTCGAGGGTGAAGGAATGCTCGGGCGGCGTGAGGAACAGCACCAGGTCCTCCGGCGCCAGCCGGTCGACGCTGGCCAGCTTCAGCACCACGCCATCGCGGATCACCGCCAGCAGGCGGGTACGCTTGGGAAGTGTCAGCTCGGCCAGCATGAACCGCGCCGCCCGGCTGTTGGGCTGCACGCGGTAGGCGATGAGGTCGCGGTCCATCTGGCGGACCAGATCGACGTCCAGACGGGGTGCTGCCTCAGGCTCCGGCGGCAGGGCCAGGCGCAGCCGGCGGGCGGCAAGCGGGATCGACCAGCCCTGCAGCAGCAGCGAGACCAGCACCACCACGAAGGTGCCATTGAAATACTGCCGCGACTGGTCCACCCCTTCCAGCAGCGGGAACAGCCCCAGGAAGATCGGCACCGCCCCGCGCAGCCCCACCCAGGCGACGAACAGCTGCTCGCGCCAGTTGAAGCCGAACGGCCACAGGCAGGCGAACACCGCCACCGGCCGGGCGATGAAGATCAGCGCCAGTGCCACCGGCAGCGCCCCCAGCGCATCCGGCAGCATCTGCGAGGGCGTGACCAGCAGCCCCAGCATCAGGAACAGCACGATCTGCGCCAGCCAGGCGATGCCGTCGAAGAACCGCCCGACGATCTGGCTGGCCTTGGCCCGGCGGTTGCCGAACACGATGCCGGCGACATAGACCGCCAGATAGCCGCTGGCCCCGATGAGCTGGGTGCCGGCGAAAATGATCAGCGCCCCGGCCAGGACCAGGATCGGATAGAGACCGCCCGACAGGTCCAGCCGGTTCACCACCGCCACCAGCAGCACGCCGCCGCCAAAGCCCAGGCCCAGGCCGAGACCCATCTGGTAGACGAAGTCGAAGGCGATCGCCAGGCCCGGCTCCTCCGCGAAGGGGCGCAGCAGGCTGAGGCAGGTGACGGTGAGGAACACGCCCATCGGGTCGTTGCTGCCCGATTCGATCTCCAGCGTGGCGCGCAGCCGGTCGCGCAGCGAGATGCCGGTGCGCCCCAACAGGCTCAACACCGCCGCCGCATCGGTCGAGGACACGATGGCCCCTGCCAGCATGGCGTGGCGCCATTCCATGCCTAGCAGCAGATGGGCGAACAGCGCCGTCACCGCCGCGGTGATCACGGTGCCCACCGTCGCCAGCACCGCCGCCGGCTTCCAGGCCACGCGCAGCATCGCGCGCGGCGTGCGCAGCCCGCCATCGAACAGGATCACCGACAGCGCGACGGAGCCGATCAGGAAGGCGGTGCCGATGTCGTTGAAGACGATGCCGCCCAGCCCGTCCTCGCCCGCCAGCATGCCGACGAACAGGAACACCAGCAGCAGCGGCGCCCCGGTGCGCGCCGACAGCACGCCGGCCAGGATGCTGGCCAGCAGCAGCAGCGATCCCACCAGGATGGACAGGTCGATGGCGGACATGGAGATGGCGGGCGCTCCTTTCCCGCCCGCCGGCACGATCGCACTGCCCGATTCCGGGAAACGGAAGCGGCACGGGCCCGAACGGCGACGAACGCGGTAAGCGGCAAGCTTAACAGCAGGGGCGCCGATCGACCAAGCGCAAGCAGATCACCCCGGCGCTTCGTGCCAGCGCTGGCGGATCGAGCGGCCGCCGCGCCGATTGTCGAGGATGTCGTCGACGCTGGCGACGGGGAACAGGCCGAACTGGGGCATCGCGAGCCAGTCCGGCGCTTCGCCGGGAAAGGCCAGGATGCCGGCATTCACGACCCCGCCGAACGCATCGACGGGGTTGTTCTTGAAGTTGCCCCGCGTGAACAGGCGCGGCACCATCCGCCAGCAGCGGTAGCCGCGCGCCAGCAGCGGGCCGAGCCAGGCCGCGATCGCTGCCGCCTGCCGCTCCCCCCGGGCGCGCGCGTGGCTGATCTCCGCCTCGGCCGAAATCACCGGCCGGCAGCGCTCGATGGTGGAGACGGCCCCCTCGATCACCGCCCCCTCGGCCCCTTCGGTATCGATCTTCAGGAAGTCGCAGCGCGCCAGGCTGAAGGAATCGAGCCGGCGCAGCGGCACCGCCGCCCGCCGCACCGGCTGGTCGGTGTCGAGCCCGATCGAGCCATAGTTGAAGGCGTGGTGAAGCCCCGGCTGCGGAAACTCCACCGTGCCGTCGCGGTCGGCGAGGGCCACCGGCAGTGCACGCACGTTTCCCGCCCGGTTCAGCATCAGGTTCATCAGCAGCAGCCGCCAAAGCCGGTGCTGCGGCTCGAAGGCCAGCACCTGGCCGGCCGGCCCGGCGCAGCCGCTGAACAGCAGCGTGTGCGCACCGATATTGGCCCCGGCATCGACCACCGTGTCGCCCGGCCGCACGATGCGGCGGTACACCTCGATCTCCAGCCGGCAGTACTCGCCGTATAGTCGCAGCGAGGTGCCGATGAAGTGGTCCTTGCGCGGATAGAGCATCGGGCCGAACCGGGTGGCGGTGATGCCGACCAGGGGGTGGCGCGGGCGCTTGGCGATTCCGTCGGCGGCGTTCATCGGGCTATACATCCCCCGATCCAACCTTCCCGCGCAACCATCCAAGGATTTCCGCCGATGCCCAAGCCCGCCGCCGTGCTGACCCTCGACGATGCCCGCGCCATCATCGCCGCCGCCTTCGCCAAGGCCAGCGAGATGAAGCTGAAGCCGCTGGCGGTGGCGGTGCTCGACGCCGGGGGGCAGCTCAAGGCCCTGGAGCGGCAGGACGATACCAGCACCATGCGGGCCGCGGTCGCCATCGGCAAGGCGAACGGCGCGCTCGCCCTCGGCCTGGGCAGCCGGGCGCTGTTCGCCAGGGCCCAGCAGCAGCCCTATTTCGTCAGCGCCGCCAATACCCTGGCCGGCGGCTCGCTGGTGCCGGTGCCGGGCGGCGTGCTGATCCGCCATGACGGGGCGGTGATCGGCGCGGTCGGCATTTCCGGCGACACCTCCGACAATGACGAGGCCTGCGCCATCGCAGGCATCGCCGCCGCCGGGCTCGCCGCCGATCCGGGCTGAACCGGCCGCGGCGGCCCCCACAAACCCCCTGGCGCGGCGCTTGCCGGCTGGTGCAGACTGCCGCCCCGGGAGGAAACGCAACGAATGAACCAGATCGACCTGTCGGGCCGCCGGGCCGTCATCACCGGCGGCGCGCGCGGCATCGGCTATGCCATCGCGGAACGCCTGATCGGCCATGGCGCCGCGGTGCTGCTGTGGGACATGGATGCGGCCGCGCTGGACGCCGCCGTCGCCAGCCTGTCGGCCAAGGGCGAGGCTGCCGCCATGGTGGTCGACGTGACCCGGGAGGATCAGGTGCGCGGTGCCGCCAGCGGCGCCGGCGCGGTCGACATCCTGGTGAACAATGCCGGCATCACCGGCGGCAACGCCCCGGTGTGGGAGATCGACCCGGCGCAGTGGCGCCAGGTGCTGGAGGTGAACCTGACCGGCCCCTTCCTGTGCTGCCGGGCGCTGGTGCCGGGCATGGTGGCGCGCGGCTGGGGGCGGATCGTCAACATCGCCTCGGTCGCCGGCAAGGAAGGCAACCCCAACGCCTCGCACTACAGCGCCTCGAAGGCGGGCGTGATCGCCCTGACCAAGAGCCTGGGCAAGGAGCTGGCGCAGAAGGGCGTGCTGGTGAACGCGATCGCCCCCGCCGCCGCCGAGACCGACATCTTCAAGCAGATGACGGCCGAGCACATCGCCTTCATGAAGTCGAAGATCCCGATGGGCCGCTTCGTTCAGGTCGGCGAGATCGCCGCCATGGCCGCCTGGCTCGCCTCGCCGGAATGCTCCTTCTCCACCGGCGCGGTCTTCGACATCACCGGCGGAAGGTCGACCTACTGATGGACATGTTCCGCCTCGACGGCCAGGTGATCCTGGTCACCGGCGCCTCGCGCGGCCTCGGCGCGGCGATCGCGGCCCTGTGTGCGGAAGCCGGCGCCCATGTGGTGCTGAACGGCCGCGACGCGGCAACCCTGGCCGCCGGGGCCGAGGCGATCGGCGGCAGCGTGGCCGCCTTCGATGTCAGCGATGCCGGGGCCGCCGCCGCGGGCGTTGCCGCCATCCTGGAGCGGCACGGGCGGATCGACGGGCTGGTGAACAATGCCGGGATCAACCTGCGCGCGCCCTTCGAGGAGATGGATGCGGCCACCTTCGACCGGGTGATGGCGACCGATCTCGACGCCGCCGTGATCATGAGCCGCGCCGTCGGGCCCGCCATGCTGACGGCCGGGCGCGGGCGGATCGTCAACACCGCCTCGGTGATGGGGCCCTTCGCGCGCATCGGCGTGGCTCCCTACGCCACCGCCAAGGCGGGGCTGGTCGGCTTCACCCGCAGCCTGGCCGTGGAATGGGGGCCGCGCGGCATCACCGTGAACGCGGTCGCCCCCGGCTTCATCGAGACCGACATGAACCGCGCCCTGAAGGCCGACCCGGCCTTCGACGGCAAGGTGACCGGCCGCACCCCGCTGGGGAGGTGGGGCGAGCCGCGCGAGGTGGCCGCCGCCGCCGTGTTCCTGCTGTCGCCCGCCGCATCCTATGTGAACGGCCACACGCTGTTCGTCGATGGCGGCATGACGGTGCAACTGTTCTAACGAGGTTCAAGGCAAATGACCCGACGCCTGCGCAGCCAGCAGTGGTTCGACGATCCGCATGATCCCGGCATGACGGCGCTCTACATCGAGCGCTACATGAACTATGGCCTGACGCGCGAGGAGCTGCAGTCCGGCCGGCCGATCATCGGCATCGCGCAGACCGGCAGCGACCTGTCGCCCTGCAACCGGCACCACATCGAGCTGGCCAAGCGGGTGCGCGAGGGCATCCGGGAGGCCGGCGGCATCTGCTTCGAATTCCCCTGCCACCCGATCCAGGAGACCGGCAAGCGGCCGACCGCCGCGATAGACCGCAACCTGACCTACCTCAGCCTGGTCGAGATCCTGCACGGCTACCCGATCGACGGGGTGGTGCTGACCACCGGCTGCGACAAGACCACCCCGGCCCTGCTGATGGCCGCCGGAACGGTCGACATCCCGGCCATCGTGCTGTCGGTCGGCCCGATGCTGGATGGCCACTGGAATGGCAAGCTCGCCGGCAGCGGCGTGGTGCTGTGGGAGGCGCGCAAGCGCTATGCCGCCGGCGAGATCGACTACCGCGAATACATCGATGCGGTGTGCGCGTCGGCCCCCTCGGTCGGCCACTGCAACACCATGGGCACGGCCAGCTCGATGAACGCCATGGCCGAGGCGCTCGGCATGTCGCTGCCCGGCTGCTCGGCCATCCCCGCGCCCTACCGCGAGCGCGGGCAGATGGCCTATGCCACCGGCAAGCGCATCGTCGAGATGGTGCATGAGGACCTGCGCCCCTCGGCGATCATGACCAAGGATGCCTTCATCAACGCGATCGCCGTCTGCGCGGCCATCGGCGGGTCCACCAACTGCCCCTGGCATGTCACCGCGATCGCCCGCCATGTCGGCGTCGATCTGCCGATCGAGGACTGGCAGACCCATGGCGAGGGCATCCCGCTGCTGGTGAACATGCAGCCGGCGGGCGAGTATCTGGGCGAGGGTTTCCATCTTGCCGGCGGCGTGCGGGCGGTGATCGGCGAGCTGATCAAGGCCGGGCGCATCCGCGAGGGCGCGATGACCGTGTCGGGCCGCACCATGGGCGAGAACGACAGGGGCTTCCTGACCCGCGATCCCAAGGTGATCCGCCCCTACGAGCAGCCCCTGAAGGAGAATGCCGGCTTCGTGGTGCTGTCGGGCAACCTGTTCGATGCCGCCATCATGAAGGTGTCGGTGATCGACGCCGATTTCCGCCGCCGCTTCCTGTCCAAGCCCGGCGACGAGGATGCCTTCGAGGCCCGCGCCATCGTCTTCGAGGGGCCTGAGGACTATCACAAGCGGCTGAACGACCCGGCGCTCGCCATCGATGCCACCTGCATCCTGGTGATCCGCGGCACCGGGCCGGTCGGCTATCCGGGCTCGGCGGAGGTGGTGAACATGCAGCCGCCCGACTACCTGATCAAGCAGGGCATCGAATCCCTGCCGACCCTGGGCGACGGCCGCCAGTCCGGCACCTCGGGCGCCCCCTCGATCCTGAACGCCAGCCCGGAATCGGCGATCGGCGGCGGGCTTGCCTATCTCAGGACCGGCGATGTCATCCGCGTCGACCTGAAGAAGCGGCGCTGCGACATGCTGGTCGACGAGGCCGAGATCGCCCGCCGCAAGGCGGCCTGGAAGCCGGAATACCCGGCCAGCCAGACCCCCTGGCAGGAGATCTACCGCTCCACCGTCGGCCAGCTCTCCGCCGGCGGCTGCATGGAGCTGGCCACCCGCTACCAGAAGGTCGGCGAGACCACGCCCCGCCACTCCCACTGACCCCGCCGGGCGCCGGCCGGCGGTGCGGCGCCTCATGGTTCGACGGGCTCACCATGAGGCGACTGAAAAGGCGGCGTTCTTTTCTGAAGCTGTCCCCACACTCCCATGCCGCCTCACCCGGAGCGCCTCACGCCGCGCCGTCGACGGCGAGGCGCAGGGCGAGCGAGGGGCGGTAGCGGGGATCGCCGGTGGCGGCGTGGATGTTCTCCAGCACCGTCAGCACCCTCTCCAGCCCGATGGCGCGGGCCCAGGCGGCGGGGCCTTGCGGATAGTTCAGGCCGTGGCACATGGCCTGGTCGATCGCTTCCAGGGTCGCGACGCCCTGAAGGCCGGCCTCGAAGGCCTCATTCGCCAGCATGGCGACGGTGCGCAGCACGGCGAGGCCCGGCCGGTCGGCCAGGCGCGAGACGGCCCGCCCACCCGATTGCAGGCGTGCGACCACCGCCGCCAGGGCGTCATCCGCGATGCCGGGCGACAGGGCAACGGCGATCCGCCGGGCCGCGGCCGGGTCCAGCACCAGGTCGTAGAGCACCACCGGCCGTCCCTCGG
>CAZEQG010000149.1:0-7264 GCA_964514295.1 uncultured Alphaproteobacteria bacterium | reverse complement strand
GGGTGGCGAGCAGGACCTGGACGGTGCCGGCCGGCCCCTCATCATCCTCGACCACCAGCAGCACGCGCGCGCCCGCGGCCAGCCCGGCGCCGACCTGGCGCCAGAAGCCCGCCGCCCTGTCGGCGGCGAGCGGATGCATGAAGCCGACGGAAGCCCCGGCGGCCACGCAGTCGGCCAGCAGCCGTCCAAGCTGGGCGGCCAGCCCCTCGGTCATGGTGGTGACCCGCCGGACTGGCGGCGGGGCGGCTGTGCTCATCGTGTCAACGGGCTCCCGGCGGGGTGGCGATGATCACGGCATAGCGGGCCGGCTCGGCCGTGGGGTTGTGGAAGGCGTTCGGCCGGTCCAGCTCCATCGCCAGGCAGTCGCCCGCCTCCAGCAGATGGCGCTCCTGCCCGCTCGCCACCTCGATGGTGCCGGCGAGCACCCACACCTGCTGGTGCGGCGGCGGCGCCCGCCCGGCATTCTCGAACCCCACCCGGGCGCCGGGCGGGAAGTCGACCTCGACGATCTGGAACGGCGCCGGATAGCCTTCGGGCGTGATGTTGCGGCGGCGGTAGCCGGACTGCGGATCCTGCCATTCGACCTGTTGGCCGCGGCGCGACAGCGGCCCTGCCCCGGCCGCCGGCGTGTCGAACAGGGCCGCCAGGGTCACGCCGAGGCCGCCCGCAAGCCGCTCCAGCACCACCGCGGTGGGGCTGGTCTCGCCGCGCTCGATCAACGAGATGGTCGAGCGGCTGACGCCGCTGACCGCCGCCAGCGCCTCCAGCGTCAGCCCGCGCGTGGCCCGAAGCTGCCGCACGCGGCTGGCGATCCGCTCATTGACATCGGCGGCCGGCATTGGCGGTCCTCCAGGTTACTGGACGATTCATCCGGAATTCTGGATGGCCTGTCAAGGACCGGCACGTCGAGGAACCGCCGGTGGCGGCGTCTGGCGCGGATCAAGACGGGACAGGCCGGGACTCGAATGGACCTGTCCGGCATTTCCGGAATTTTACGACAATGATTCAATCATTATTCCAAAAAAGTTTATCGTTTCGACAAGTTCAGATTCCGTTAACCAAACATGACAAATCATGTATTCTGAAGACTGGAGGAAACACTGCCATGTTCAACAGATCCAGTGCCGCTGCCCGGCCGGGCAGGGATTCCAAGAAGGAAGAAGCCGAAGCCAAGCGCCTGGAGGCGCTGAAGAAGACGGTCAAGGATGCGGTCGAGATGCTGCGCCGTTTCGCGGAAATGGGCGACACGGACAAATGCGTCGCGGCCCACAAGCGACTCGGCGAAATGCTGAAGAACCCGAAGCTGCCGGCGCCCTTCTCCAAGGATTGCCGGTTCATCGGCGATGCGCTGATCCGCGACGGGCTGATCAAGGCGGCCGACGACGCCGCCCAGGAGGCGGTTCATGCCGCCTTCGCCGACGACAGCGAACTGCGCGGCAAGAAGATCAAGCGGGCACGCGAGGTGCTGGCGCTGGCCATGCAGCACCGGGCGCCGGCCAGCCTGAAGCAGGAGTGCGAAAGGCTGATCGAGACGGCGATGCTGAGCGGCGGCATCCGGCAGACCGGCCCGACCAAGGCCAAGCCGCTGGACACCGCGCCGAAGCCGCCCAACCGCGCCAAGCCGGAAGCGGAGGCCGCGTCGCCGCGGCGCTGAGAGGCGAACCGCGCCCGCGGCCGCCGGGACGGCGCGACGGCGCTCCTGACTGTGCTAGGCTCGCCGTCCCTATCCGACCAGGAGGTGGTGGCGTGCTTCTGATCCACGCGGCGCGGGAGCGGCTGCTCGACATCCTTCCGCCGGGCGGCGAGGCCGCCGAGATCGGCGTGGCCCATGGCGACTTCTCGGCCGAGATCCTGGCCCGCGCCATGCCCTCGCGGCTCCACCTCATCGATCCCTGGCTGGCCGACCCGGATCCGGCCTATGCCACCGACCGCGCCAATGCCGACCAGGCGGAGATGGACCGCCGCCATGCCCGCGTGGTGGCGCGGCTGGCCGGCCCCATCACCGCCGGCCAGGTGCTGCTGCACCGCGCCACCTCGCTTGCCGTCGCGGCGGCGTTGCCGGAGGGCAGCCTGGACTGGGTCTATATCGACGGGCTGCACAGCCGCGAGGCCGTTGCCGCCGACCTTGCAGCCTGGCGCGGCAAGCTGAAGCCGGGCGGGCTGATCCTGGGTCACGATTTCGCCAACCATCACAAGGCCACCGCCCAGGGCTTCGGCGTCGTCGAGGCGGTGACGGAATTCCTGCGGCGCCAGGAACTGTCAATGTTGGCGCTGACGATCGAGGCATGGCCAAGCTATGTCATCGCCAGCGATGCCGGGCACCCGACCGCACTGCGCTTCCTGGCCGATGCCATCCGCCATCTGCCGGTCGCCGCCGATATCGCGCGGCCGGAGACGCGGCACTATCGCCAACAGATCATCACCTATCCCGATGGTCAGGAAAGGGTCGTGCAAGGTTGGGCATAGGCCGGCCGGCGCCGGGATACTGGCCGCGACTGCCGGACGGTCTGCGCCATCCTTCTGGCCGTTCATAAAAAAAGGCATATTGAAAACGCTCTAAACTTCGACAAGCTAAGATTCGTATCAGCCGGGCCGAGCAGCCTTGCCCGATACGGCAGTCAGGCAAGGAAGGACCGGAGGAGAAATGAACCGGCGGCAGGCGCCGCCGAAGGGGGGATGGATGCTGCTCGCGTCGATCTTGCGCTCAACCATAAGAACCGGCCGCCTGACCCTGATCGACGCCGCCGGCAACCGCCACGAGATCGGCGACGGCAGTGCGCCGGGCGTGACGATCCGCCTGCATGACCGCCGCAGCGAATGGCGCCTGGCCTTCGATCCGCAGCTTGGCGCCGGCGAGTGCTACATGGACGGCACCCTGACGATCGAGGAAGGCACGCTGCGCGACCTCTTGATCATCGGCATGGTGAACTATGCCACCCTCGCCACCCATCCTTTGCAACGCCCGCTCACCCTGTTGCGCCGGCTGTGGATCGACCTGATCGAGCGCAATTCGATCGGCCGCGCGCGGCGCAACGTCGCCCACCACTACGACCTGACGGGCGAACTCTATGAACTCTTCCTCGACCAGGACCGGCAGTATAGCTGCGCCTATTTCCGTGACGGGCGCGACAGCCTGGAGGCCGCGCAGCAGGCCAAGAAGTCGCTGATAGAAAGAAAGCTGCTGCTGAAGCCCGGCGCCCGCGTGCTCGACATCGGCTGCGGCTGGGGCGGGCTCGCCCTGCACCTGGCACGCGCCGGTGCCGCCGAGGTGACGGGCATCACCCTGTCGCGCGAGCAGCACGCGGTGGCCAGCGAACGGGCCCGTGCCGCCGGCCTGGCAGACCGCGTGCGCTTCGAGCTGATGGACTACCGCGAGGTCCGCGGCAGTTTCGACCGCATCGTCTCGGTCGGCATGTTCGAGCATGTCGGCACCCGGCACTATGGCGCCTTCTTCTCCCGGCTGCACGATCTGCTGGCGCCTGATGGCGTTGCCCTGCTGCATTCGATCGGGCGCAGCAGCGGACCCGGCGTGACCAACCCCTGGATCCGCAAGTACATCTTCCCGGGCGGCTATTCGCCCGCCCTGTCGGAGGTGCTGCCGGCGGCCGAGCGCAGCGGGCTGTGGGTGACCGATGTGGAGATCCTGCGCCTGCACTATGCCGAGACGCTGCGCCGCTGGCAGGACCGCTTCCGCGCCAACCGGGATCGCATCCGCGCCCTCTATGACGAGCGCTTTTGCCGGATGTGGGAGTTCTATCTGGTGGGCAGCGAGGTCGCCTTCTCGCACAGCGACCACATGGTCTTCCAGATGCAGCTTTCGCGCGACCCCCGGTCGGTGCCGCTGACCAGGGACTACCTGCTCACCGGCGACGCGCAGCACTCCCAGGCGGCCTGAGGGCCGGGGCGCCCCAAGGGGCTGCGCCGCGATTTCCCGTTGACCGACCCCGCCAAATAAGTAAATCTGCTTACGTCTTCAGTCTCCCGATACGTTCGTGGTTCACCTCGGCCCCGGCCCCGTGCCGGGGCGCTCTTTTTTGGCGCTGGCGCTGCCTCAGCGGCCGCCGCGCGGGGCGGGGGTGGGCATCAGCCCAGCCTCGCGATAGGCGCGGATCGCTCCCGGATGATAGGGGATCGCGGTCTCGGACGGTAGCAGCTCGCGGGTCAGCTCCTGCATCGCCGGGTGGACCTTCCGCAGCTCGTCGATCTGGGCGATCAGCGCGCGCGTCAGGTCATAGGCGATGCGGCTGTCCAGGTTCTCGTGCGCGGTCAGGGTGGCGGCAAGGCCCAGGGTCGGCAGGTCGCGCGGCATGAAGTCGTAGGCGCCGCCTTTCAGGACGAATTCCTTCAGCCCCAGCTTGCGGCGCATGCGCTGGCGGATCTCGGCCGGCACCGGCAGCATCACCACCTCCTTCAGGTGGCCGAGTTCCTTGACCGAGGGGTGGCCGACAAAGGCGATGGTGGTGACCATGTCCAGCCGGCCCTCCTGCAGCATCTCGGCCTGCTCTGCGACCGAGGCGTGGATCAGGTCGCCGCCCCATTCCTTCAGCCCGGCGGCCTCGATGCCGGCCTCGCGCAGCAGCATTTCCATGGTCAGGGCGATGATGTTGCCGCGCCGGGCAATGCCGACGCGCAGCGGCAGGCGCCGGGCGGCGATGTCGGCGAGGCTGGCGACATTGTGGCGCTCCACGAAGTCGCGGGCGATGACCAGCTGCACGCCGGTGAAGTTGTAGAGCTGGGCCAGCGCCATCAGCCCGTGCTGCGGGGTCCGGAAGGGTTCCGCCCCGCTGGTCGCCAGCCGCAGCGTGGCGTTGCTGATAAGGGCCAGCGGCACGCGCTTCTGGGTCAGCAGGCTGACATTGGCAAAGCTGCCGCGCGAGGCCTGGTAGATGATGTTGGAGCCGGGATAGGCGGCGGCGATGGCATTGTGGATGCCGGTGCCGAGCAGCGTCCACAAGCCGCCGGGGCTGGCACCGGCCATCGCCAGATTGTAGCTTTGCCCGGCCGCGGGCTCCGCCAACACGAGCAGCAGGGCGGCGAAGCTGATGCCGGCGCGGCGCAGGAGGCGGGCGAAGTGGCTCACAGGACCGGATCTTTATGAATTTGGCGGAAATTAGACGATCTGCGTACCAAACGCCAGTTCGGCGCTTGGCCGGGACCGTAACGAAGGAGGGGCAGGGGATATGACCTGGTCGATCGTGGCGCGCGAGCAGGATGGCGCCTTCGGCGTCGCCGTCGCGACGAAGTTCTACGCCGTGGGCGCGCTGTGCCCGCATGCCGCCGTGGCGACCGGGGCGGTCGCCACCCAGGCCATGGTCAACCCGATGCTGGGGCCGCGGGCGCTGACACTGCTGGGGCAGGGGATGGCGGCCGCGGATGTCCTGCGCATCCTGATCCAGGGCGATGACGGGCGGGATTTCCGCCAGCTCCACATGGTCGACCGCGCCGGCCGCGTCGCCGCCCATACCGGCAGCGGCTGCGTCGACTGGGCGGGCTCGCTGGCCGGCGAGGGCTTTTCGGTCGCCGGCAACATGCTGGCCGGCCCGCAGGTGCTGGAGGCGACCGCCGCGGCCTTCCGCGCGGCCGCCGGCCGGCCGCTGGCCGAACGCCTGCTGCTGGCGATGGAGGCCGGGGATGCCGCCGGCGGCGACAAGCGGGGGCGGCAGTCGGCCGCGCTCAAGGTCTACACCACGGAGCCTTACCCCTACCTTGACCTCAGGGTCGACGACCATGCGCTGCCGCTGCCCGAACTGCGGCGCATCTATGAAAAGGGCCTGACCGACTTCGATCCCTATCGCAGCCTCCTGCCGACCGTCGCCCGACCCTCCGGCGAGAGCGATGCCGCCGTGATCGCCGCCATCCGCGCCCGCCGCGCGGCCGAGACGGCGGCGAAGCCGGGGTGAAGCGGATCAACCTCGCCCTCCAGGGCGGCGGCGCGCATGGCGCCTTCGCCTGGGGCGTGCTGGACCGGATCGCCGAGGACCCGCGCCTGGAGATCGAAGGCATCTGCGGCACCTCGGCCGGGGCGATGAACGCCGCCATCGCCGCCCATGGCCTGGCGACGGACGGGCCGGCGGGGATGAAGGCGGCGCTGGCCGCCTTCTGGGGCCGGGTGGCGGAGGTCGGCGCCTTCAGCCCGCTGCGCGGTGCCGCCGACTGGTCGCCGCTGTGGCTGTGGCTCGACGGCTGCACCCGGGTGCTGTCGCCCTATCAGTTCAACCCGCTGAACTACAATCCCCTGCGCGCCATCCTGGACGAGCGGCTCGATTGCGGCGACCTGCGCCAGGCGCCGGTCAAGCTGTTCGTCTGCGCCTCCAACGTGCTGACCGGCAAGATCAAGGTGTTCTCGAACGAGGACGTGTCGATCGACGCTGTGCTGGCCTCGGCCTGCCTGCCGCACCTGTTCCAGGCGGTGGAGATCGACGGCGAGCATTACTGGGACGGCGGCTTCATGGGCAATCCGCCGATCTATCCGCTGATCTACCACTGCCAGTCCCGCGATGTGGTGATCGTGACCCTGAACCCGATGGCGATCCCGGAGGTGCCAACCACCGCGCAGGCCATCGCCGACCGGGTCAACACGCTGAGCTTCAACTCATCGCTGATGCGCGAGATGCGGGCGATCCATTTCGTCACCCGGCTGATCGACGGCGGCTATGACGATGGCGGCAGGCTGAAGCGCATGCTGATCCACATGGTCGAGGACGAGGCGCTGTTCCAGGGGCTCGGCGTGGCCTCGAAATTCGATGCCGCGGGCCCCTTCCTGGCACATCTGCGCCGGCGCGGCTGGCTTGCCTGCGATGGCTTCCTGGCCGCGAACTACGACCGGCTCGGCAATTCCTCCTCCGTCGACCTCGCCGGCCGCTTCCTGTAGTTGTCCGGCAGCAGCAGGGCGGCGAGGGCGCCCAGCCCGGCGCCGGCCGGCAGCACCGCCAGGGCCAGCCCATAGGCCGCGGCCGTGTAGACCCGCACCCCGTCGGCAAGCTCGCCCTGCCATTGCAGGTCGAGCAGCAGGCCGGTCAGCGGCTGGAAGATGGCGCCCGAGCCGACGACGCATGTGTTCACCAGCCCCATGGCGGCGCCGCTGGCCCCGGGCGGGTTGGCGTCGCGGGCGACGGCGAAGGTCAGGATCATAACCGAGCCGCCGAAGCCAATGGCCAGGAACAGCAGGGCGATCGCCGTGGTGCCCAGCCCCGGCAGGCCGATCGCCAGCGCCAGCGGCAGCCCGGTCAGCGCCGCCCCGGCCAGCATCGCCGCCCGGCGCCGG
>CAZEQG010000148.1:0-7280 GCA_964514295.1 uncultured Alphaproteobacteria bacterium | reverse complement strand
CTGCGGGCCGGCCTGCGCGGGCTGCCGCGGGAGCTGATCGAGGCGGCGCGGGCGGCCGGGGCCGGGCACCTTCAGGTGCTGACCGGCGTGGTGCTGCCGCTGATGACGCCGCCGCTGGTGGCGGGGGCGGCGCTGGCCTTCGTCTCGGCGGTGGGGAATTTCGGCATACCGGCGCTGCTCGGCTTTCCGGCCGGCTACACCGTGCTGCCGACTCTGATCTACCGCCGCCTCGCCTCCTACGGCCCCTCGGTGATCGCCGAGGTGGCGGTACTGTCGGTGATGGTGGCGGCGATCGCGCTGGCCGGATTTGCGCTGCAGGCGTGGATGCTGCGCCGGCGCGACTACCGGACGGTCGGCGCGCCGTCGCGGGCACTCGCCTATCGGCTCGGCCGCTGGCGCCTGCCGGCGGAGGCCGCGGCCTGGAGCGTGATCGCGCTGATCCTGGTGCTGCCGCTGAGCGGGCTTGCCGCCACCTCGCTGGTCAGCGCCTATGGCGTGCCGCTGGGGCCGGGCACGGCCACGCTGGCCAATTATGCCGAGGTGATGTTCCGCCAGGCCGCCACCATCCGCGCCTTCCGCAATTCCTTCCTGCTGGCCGGCGGGGCGGCGCTGATCCTGGTCGTCGCGTCGGTGCCGCTGGCCTATTTCGTGGTGTGGCGGCAGAGCCGCGTGCTGGCGGTGCTGAACGCCGCCGCCGAACTGCCCTATGCCCTGCCCGGCGTGGTGCTGGCGATCGCCTGCATCCTGGTGTTCATCCAGCCGCTGCCGGTGCTGGGGGTCAGCGTCTATGGCACCGGCTGGATCATCCTGCTCGCCTATCTCGGCCGCTTCCTGGCGCTCGCCCTGCGGCCGGCGATCAGCGGCCTGATGCAGACCGACCGGGCGATGGAGGAGGCGGCGCGGATGTGCGGCGCCCGCTTCGGCCGGCGGCTGGTCACCATCGTCCTGCCACTGCTGGCGCCGACCGCGGCAGCCGGCGGCATCCTGGTGTTCCTCACGGCGATGAACGAGCTGACCGTCTCAGCCCTGCTGTGGTCGGCCGGCAACGAGACGCTCGGCGTCATCGTCTTCAACCTCGACGATGGCGGCTCGGCGCCCCTCGCCGCCGCAGTGTCCATGCTGTCGGTCGGCGTCATCCTGGTGCTGATGCTGGCCGCCGCCGCGCTCGCCCCGCGCCTGCCCCAGGGGGTGGTGCCGTGGAGCGCGTGAGGCGGCGGCCCCGCCGTCAGGCCGGGAAGCCCATCGCCTCGTTATAGGCGCGGCGGACCTCCTCGGGCTGTCCCTTCAGCCAGATGAATTCCTGCCGCGCCGTCGGGTTGATGGCGCGCGGCTTGGCCAGCACCTCCTTCAGCGGCACGCCGTTAAGGAAGGCTTCCTTGTTGATGATCGGCAGCTCCAGACAGCGGTTCCGCTCGGGATCGCGGATGATGCCCTTGGGGTCGCCGCCGGCCGCCACGACCTCCAGGTCGTCCATGAAGCGGCGGCGCATCATGACGATGCCGAGATCGCTCTTGCCCAGGTTTTCCCTGGTGCGGTCGGCGATCACGCCCTGGCCGAACCAGGCGACGAAATCCTGGTTCATCACGTGGGTGACGATCGGTTCGCCGGTCTCGCTGTCGAACACGGGGCTGGTCCAGGCCGGGATGCGGTTCTGCTGGTAGGGCTCCATCTCGGTCGGCACCCGGCTGAAGAACCAGCCGATCGACAGTGTGGTGTGGTCGTCGACCGGCACCCGCCACTCGAAATGATTGCCGGTGAACAGGCTGTTCGGCCACAGGCAGAGCCGCCCGATGGTCCATAGCGGGCTGGTCTCGTCGGCATCCGAGCGCACCCGGCGGTAGATCATGCCATGCTCGAACTCGTCGAAGGCGACCTTCAGATGGCGTGAAGCATAGGGCTCGCCCTTGCCGCGCAGGCGGATCGACCAGTTGTCGTGCATCCATTCGAAATGCACCGGGTCGATTGAATTCTCCTGGCACTGGAACCAGTTGCAGGGAACTTGCGAGAACACGATCTGGACGAAGCCGTTCTTCCAGGTGAAGGGCTCGTAGTTCGGCACCAGCGGCGCCGGCTCCGGCCCCATATAGGCCCAGACCATGCCGGCATGGGCCTGCGCGCGGTAGCCCTTGATGCAGGAGCGGCGCTTGAATTCGGGCGGGGCGCCGGCGACATCCTCATAGGGCTGCTCGATGCAGGCCCCGGTCTCGTCGAACAGCCAGCCGTGATAGTTGCAGCGGATGCCCTTCTGCTCGACGAAGCCATAGGACAGGTCTGCCCGCCGATGGGCGCAATGGCGGTCGACCAGGCCGTAGGTGCCCGAAAGATCGCGGTAGAGCACCAGGTCCTCGCCCAGCAGGCGCACGCGCTTGGTCGCCCGGTCCTCGAACTCCACCTCGGCGGCGACCGGATGCCAGTAGCGGCGCAGCAGCCCGCCCATCGGCGTGCCCGGGCCGACCCGCGTCAGCAGTTCGTTCTTCTCCTCGCTCAGCATGCGTTCCCTCTCCCCAGGAATCGGGCCTGCGCTGCCCCCAACGCCGGGGGATCGACCCTTTTGGCGAATGTCCTTGACAGGACAAAATTGTACCATCTTGAATGCCATTAACAATCATGCAGGTGCAAGCCTGATCCGCGGACCGGCGGCGGCAACCTTCCGGCCCGTGCGAAAATGTCGCGAGAGTGGGAGGAAGAGATGCAGTTCAGCCGAATTGTCGGCGGCGCGGCGGTCGCGCTGTCAGTGGTCCTGGGCGGCATGGGCGAGGCGGCGGCCCAGGCCTATCCGTCGAAGCCGGTGCGCATGATCGTGCCGGGTGCGGCCGGCGGGCCGACCGATACGCCAGCGCGCGTGCTGGCCGATGCCCTCTACAACATGCTGGGCCAGCGCTTCGTGGTGGAAAACCGGGCCGCCGGCGGCGGCATCGTGGCCGGCGAGACGGTGGCCCGGGCCGAGCCCGACGGCTACACCCTGCTGTTCGCCAATTCCAGCACCCTGGCGATCAACCCGGCCCTCAACCGCAACATGCCCTACGACCCGGCGAGCGACCTGGTGCCGGTCGGCTTCACCAACGATTCCCCGCAGATCCTGGTGGCCCATCCGGCCTTCCCCGCGAAGGACGCGAAGGACCTGGTGGCCTATGCCAAGAGCAATCCGGGCAAGGTCAACTTCGCCACCGCCTCCAACGGCACCCTGCCCCACCTCACCTTCGAGCTGTTCCGCTCGATGATGGACATCGACGTGGTGCATGTGCCCTACGCCAGCGGCGCCCCGGCACTGGCCGCGGTGGTGAAGGGCGAATCGGACGTGCTGTTCGACGTGCTGAAGACCCGGGTCAAGACGGGCGAGCTGAAGGCGCTGGCCACCACCGGCCGCCAGCGCGACGAGGACCTGCCGGATGTGCCGACCTTCCGGGAGCTGGGCATCGACCTGACCGCCACCTCATGGGGCGGCGTGGCGGCGCCGAAGAACACACCGCCGGCCATCATCGCGCTGCTGAACGCCAAGCTGAACGAGCTGCACGCCTCGCCCGAGTTCCGCGCCAAGCTGGCCAATCTCGGCCTCGTCTCGCGCGGCGGCACGCCGCAGGAGTTCTGGAACTGGGCGGCCGAGCAGCGCCGCATCTGGACCGGCGTCGTCGACCGCATGAACGCCGCCAAGAAAAGCTGATGGCGACCGCGCGGCCCCCTGCCCTTGGAAGGGGGGCCACCGTCCTGAAACCCGGAGACACCGCCACATGGCAACCCTGGCTGCCGCCTTCGGCACCTCGCACAGCCTGATGCTGGCCGCCGAGCTGGATGACTGGCTCACCCGCTTCCGCGACAGCGACCACCGGATGCCCTATTTCGACCGCCAGGGCCGGCGGATCACCTTCGCCGAGGTGCTGGCGCGGGCGCCCGCCGATGCCGAACGCCACATCGCGCCGGCGGCGATCACCGCCCGCTTCCATGCGGTGCAGGCGGCGATGGCGCGGCTGAAGCAGTCGATCGCCGCGGCGCGGCTCGACGCCATGGTTATCGTCGGCGACGACCAGCACGAGCTGTTCCAGGACCAGCACATGCCCTCGATCGGCGTCTATTACGGAGAGACCATCCGCAATGCCGCCCAGAGCCCGGTGCCGGCCGATGACTGGTACCGCCGCGCCCGCATGCGCCGGCTGGAGGAAGGCGGCGACGTGCACTACCCCTGCGACCGCAGGCTGGCGCTGCACCTGATCGCCGGGCTGATGGAGCGCGAGTTCGACATTTCCGCCGTCGCCGGCCTGGCCGAGGGGCAGTACGAGGGCCACGCCTATTCCTTCGTCCACCGCTGGTACATGAAGGAGGCGCCGCTGCCCGTGGTGCCGATCTTCCTCAACACCTACAACCCGCCGAACCAGCCCCATCCCCGGCGCTGCGTGAAGCTGGGCGCGGCGCTGAAGGCGCTGATCGAGGACTATCCGGCCGATATCCGGGTCGGCGTCATCGCCTCGGGCGGGCTCAGCCACTTCGTCGTCGAGGAGGACCTCGACCGCGGCGTCATCGCCGCCCTCGAGCGCAAGGACCTGGACCATCTGGCCGGGCTGGACCCGCTGCGGCTGCTGGCCGGCAGTTCCGAGATCCGCAACTGGATCGTGATGGCCGCCGCCGCCCAGGACCTGAGGCTGGACTGGCTGGCCTACGAGCCGGGCTACCGCTCGCCGGCGCTGACCGGCACCGGCCTTGCCTTCGCCGCCTGGCACTGAACGGAAAGGACCCCCCGCCATGCGACAGCTTTCGATCGAGGTCGAGGGCCTCGCCCACAACGCGCCGATCCCGCTCGGCTGCCGCATCGGGGCGATCTTCGCCAGCTCCGGCATTCCCGGGCGCGATCCCGCCACCGGCAGGATCCCGCCCGAGGTGGAGCGCCAGGCCTTCCACTGCTTCGACAATATGAAGCGGGTGCTGGCCGCCGCCGGGCTCGATGCCGGCGACGTCGTCAAGATGACCGTGTTCATGACCGACGAGGCGCACCGCGACGCCATCAACATCCACTGGAACCAGCTCTACCCCGATCCCCACCGCCGGCCGGCCCGGCATGCACTGGTGATGCCGCTGCGCGGCGGCATGCAGGTGCAGATCGAGGTGCTTGCCGTCGCCAAGGAGGCCTGACGTGATCATCGATTCCCACGCCCATGTCGTGATGCCCGATTCCGCCTACCGCTACATGGCGGGGCTGGTGGCCAGCCGGGCCAACCCGGTCGAACCGGCCAAGGTGCCGCCGGACGAGGTGCTGAAGCCCTTCACCCAGAAGCACATCGATGCCATGGACAAGGTCGGCACCGACATCCAGTTCATCTCCCCCCGTCCCTATGCGCAGCTTCACTCGATCAGGCCGGCCCGGGTGACGGAGCTGTGGACGCGCTATGTCAACGACCTGATCGCCGCCCAGGTGCGCCTGTTCCCCGACCGCCTGCGCGGTGTCGCCGGCCTGCCGCAATACCGCGACGAAAGCCCGCGCAACTGCCTGGCCGAGCTGGAGCGCGCGGTGCGCGAGCTGGGGTTCGTGGGCTGCCTGCTGAACCCGGACCCGACCGAGGGCGACGGCGCCCCGCCGCCCGGCCTTGGCGACCCGTTCTGGTATCCGCTCTATGAAAAGATGTGCGAGCTCGACGTGCCGGCCCTCATCCACTCGGCCAGCTCCTGCTCGCCGCGCGAAAGCTACACCCTGAAATTCATCAACGAGGAGAGCATCGCCGTCATCTCACTGCTCGATTCCAAGGTGTTCGACGATTTCCCCGACCTGAAGATCGTGGTCTCCCATGGCGGCGGCGCCATCCCCTACCACATGGGCCGCTTCCGCTCCTGGCATGCCCGGCGCAAGCGCCCCGGCACCTTCGACGCGCTGATGCGCAAGCTGCACTACGACACCTGCAACTACTCCGAGGAGGCGCTGGAATTCCTGTTCAAGGTGATCGGCACCGACAACGTGATGTTCGGCACCGAGCGGCCCGGCACCGGCTCCGCCTTCAACCCCGACTGGGGGCATGATTACGACGACCTGAAGCCGATCATCGAGAAGATGGCGTGCCTCAGCGAGGCCGACCGCCAGAAGCTGTTCGAGGGCAACGCCAGGCGGCTCTACAGCCGCGCCTTTGCCGCCTCCGGCACGCCGCGGTTCTGAGCGATGCAGGCAACCATGCTGGCCGCCGTCGCCGACGGCAACGGGCTGGAGCTGCGCGAGGTGGCCCGGCCCGAGCCGAAGCCCGACCAGGTGCTGGTGAAGGTGCGGCTCGTCGGCCTCAACCGCGCCGACCTGCTTGCCACCGCCCGCGCCAGGCCCGGTGACGCGGTGATCCCCGGCATCGACTTCATGGGCGAGGTGACGGCGGTCGGCGCAAATGTCGGCCATCTGAAGCCGGGCGACCGGGTGATGGGCAGCGGGCGCGCCACCTATGCCGAATATGTGGCGGCGGATCGGGGCCGGGTCGATGCCATCCCCGCCGGGCTGGCCGAGGAGCAGGCCGCCGCGCTGCCGCTGGCGCTGCTGACCATGCATGACGCGGTGGTGGGCCAGGGCCGGCTGCGCGCCGGCGAGGCGGCGCTGATCCTGGGTGCGAGCAGCGGCGTCGGCCTGATGGGCCTGCAGATCGCCCGCTTCAAGGGCGCATCCCCGGTGATCGGCACGTCGACCACGGCCGAGCGGCGGGCGCGGCTGGCCGAGTATGGCGCCGACCTCGCCCTCGATACCGGCGAGGAGGGCTGGCCCGCCGCCGCCCGCGAGGCGACCGGCGGCAAGGGGGTCGACGTCATCGTCGACCAGATCGCCGGCAGGGCGGTGAACCAGGCGCTGCAGGCGGCCGCCGTGCTGGCGCGCATCGTCAATGTCGGGCGGATGGCCGGCGGCAAGGGCGACTTCGACTTCAACGAGCATGCGCTGAAGCGCATCAGCTATATCGGCGTCACCTTCCGCACGCGCTCGGTCGAGGAGGTGCGCGCCCTCGCCGATGCCATGCGCGCCGAGCTGTGGGACGCGATCGCGGCCGGCGCCTTCCGCCTGCCGATCGACTGCGTGATGCCCTTCGCCGAGGCCAATGCCGCCCAGGCCCGCATGCGCGCCAACGCTCATTTCGGCAAGATCCTGCTGAGGCTTCCATGACCCCGCGCCTGGCCAGCACGGTGATGGTTCGACGGGCTCACCATGAGGCGGCTGGGGGAGTGGTGTTCTGTGTTGAAGCTGCCCCCACCCATCCGTTCCGCCTCACCCTGAGCCCGTCGAAGGGCGAGGCGGCCGCACCGGCGGTGGGGCGCCTCATGGTTCGACGGGCTCA
>CAZEQG010000147.1:0-7300 GCA_964514295.1 uncultured Alphaproteobacteria bacterium | reverse complement strand
GGCCGCCGGAGGCTGCCGCGGGGGCTGGCCGCGGGCTGTGCGCGGTCAGCACGGCGGTGACGGAAAGCACCCCCGGCAGGCGGTCGACGGCCTGCTCGGCCGCCTTGCGCAATGGCTCCATCCTTGGGCCGCGCGCGGCATCCACCTCGATCGCAAAGCCGATGTGGCCGTCCTTGACGACCAGCCCCTGGACCATGCCAAGCCCGACGATGTCGCGCCCGCTGTCAGGGTCGATCACGGCGGCGAGCGCAGCGCGGACATCGGCTTCGGTCGGGGGGGGCATGCTTGAATTCTCCGCGGCGGGGGCAAATATGCGCAAGCGTCTGGCCGTCCGTTGACATATATGGTGCGGATCCGGTCGTGCAACGGCGCCCTGCCTGAAGGCGCCATCCGGACGGAAGGGAGAGCGGGAGAGACATGCCCTGGAGCAATCAAGGCGGCGGCGGACCCTGGGGCGGTGGTGGCGGCGGACAGGGCGGTGGACCCTGGGGCGGCGGCAACAGCCCATGGGGCCGGCCGACCGGTGGCGGTGGCGGCGGACAGCAGCCGAATATCGAGGAGCTGCTGCGCCGCAGCCAGGACCGGTTCCGCCGGATGATGCCGGGCGGCTATGGCGGCTTCCGCGGCCTGGCGCTGATCGGCCTGCTGGCCGTCGCGGTCTGGCTGGCCAGCGGCTTCTACCGCGTGCAGCCCGACGAGCAGGGCGTGGTCCTGCGCTTCGGGCAGTATGTGCGCACCACGCCGCCGGGGCTCAACTACCACCTGCCCAGCCCGATCGAGCGCGTGATCACCCCCAATGTCACCCGCGAGAACAGGCTTGAGGTCGGCTTCCGGACGCTGAACGAGTTCGGGCCGCGCGGCGGACAGACGCGCGATGTCGCCGAGGAAAGCCTGATGCTGACCGGCGACGAGAACATCGTCGACATCGATTTCGTGGTGTTCTGGCGCATCAAGGATGCCAGCGACTTCCTGTTCAACATGCGCAGCCCCGACCAGTCGGTGAAGCTGGCGGCCGAGAGCGCGATGCGCGACATCATCGGCCGCACGCCGATCCAGGTGGCGCTGACGGAAGGCCGCGCCGCCATCGAATCGCGGGCGACCGACCTGCTGCAGACCCTGCTCGATGAGTATCGGGCCGGCATCGAGGTGCGCCAGGTGCAGCTCCAGGCAGTCGACCCGCCGAATGCGGTGATCGACGCCTTCAACGAGGTGCAGCGCGCCCGCCAGGACCGCGACCGCGCCAAGAACGAGGCCGAAGGCTACCGCAACGACATCGTGCCGCGCGCCCGCGGCGAGGCCGAACGCCTGATCCAGGAGGCCCGCGCCTTCAAGGAGGAGGTGGTGAACCGCGCCCAGGGCGATGCCCAGCGCTTCCTGTCGGTCTATCAGGCCTACAGCCAGGCCAAGGACGTGACGACCCAGCGCATCTACCTGGAGACCCTCCAGGATGTGCTGAAGAACGCCAACAAGGTGATCATCGACGGCAAGGGCAATCAGGGTGTGCTGCCCTATCTGCCACTGCCCGAGCTGCAGCGCCGCCCGCCATCGCCTGCCAAGCCAGAGGGCCAGAACTGATGCGCAACCCCCTTCTCGCCGCGCTCGGCGTGATCGCGGCCATCGGCGTCGTCGTGGCCTGGGCCGCGCTGTTCATCGTCGACCAGACCCAGCAGGTGCTGGTGCTGCAGTTCGGCGAGCCGCGCCGGGTGGTCAAGGAGCCCGGACTGCATGTGAAGCTGCCCTTCATCCAGAACGCCGTCTATTTCGACAAGCGCGTGCTCGACCTCGATCCGCCGAAACAGGAAGTGATCCTGGTCGACCAGAAGCGGCTGGTGGTCGACACCTATGCCCGCTACCGCATCACCGATCCGCTTCTGTTCTATCAATCGGTGAACAACGAGCAGGGCGCCAACCAGCGCGGCGCCGCCATCATCAACTCCTCCATGCGCCGGGTGCTGGGCGCCGAGGACCTGCCGGCCATCCTGTCCGACCGGCGGACCCAGATCATGGCCCAGATCCGCGAGGAGGTTAACCGCCAGCTCGTGCGGCTGGGCGTCGAGATCGTCGATGTGCGGCTGCGCCGGGCCGACTTTCCCGAGCAGACCAGCCAGGCCATCTACAACCGCATGAAGTCGGAGCGCGACCGCGAGGCCCGCGAGGCGCGGGCGCAGGGCTTCGAGCTCGGCCAGCAGATCAGGGCCGATGCCGACCGCCAGCGCGTGGTGATCATCGCCGGGGCCGAGCGCCAGGCCCAGACCCTGCGCGGCGAAGGCGACGCCGAGGCGATCCGCATCTATGCCGACGCCTTCGGGCGCGACCCGCAGTTCTTCGCCTTCTACCGCTCGATGGAAGCCTATCGCGCGGCGCTTGGCGACGGCTCGACCACCATGGTGCTGTCCCCCGACAGCGAATTCTTCCGCTACTTCGGCGACATCACCGGCCGGGGCGCGGCGCCGGCGCGCTGACGGCGCGGCCGTGCAGGACCTGTTTTCGGCCATCGCGCTGGCGCTGGCGATCGAGGGCGTGCTCTACGCCCTGTTCCCCCAGGCCATGCAGCGTTTCCTGGCGCGCATGGCCGACGTGCCCGCGGGCACCCTGCGCGTCTGCGGGGTGTGCGGGCTGGGGCTCGGGGTGCTGATCGCCTGGGCGGCGCGCGGCTAGGGTGGCGTGCGCCCGGGTCGCGCGATGCCACAATGTTTCCACATATTGGGTATCTTGTAGACATGGGGGGCCGGGGCGTTGACCGGCCGGCACAGCCGTCCCACATCGGCGGCAGGGCTTTTGCAGTCGAGGCTATTGCAGCCCTGCGGCATCGGGGCCGCAGGCGGCCGGAACGGGGGATGCTGGGCATGATGATGTCAACTTCTAACGAGCAGACAGGCTTTCAGGCACGGATGCGGCGGGGAATGGCCGGCTTCGCGGTGGCGCTGGTGCTGGCCACTGGCCTGGTTGCCACCCCGCCCGGCCATGCCCGCGCGGCGCCGGAAAGCTTCGCCGATCTCGCCGAAAAGCTGCAGCCGGCCGTGGTCAACATCGCCACCACCCAGGTCACCCGCGAGCGCTCGCAGCGCGGGCCCGACATGCCGCAGTTCCCGCCCGGCTCGCCCTTCGAGGAGTTCTTCCGCGACTTCTTCGACCGCAACCAGCAGGGCCAGAACCGCACGCCGCGGCGGGCGACCTCGCTCGGCTCAGGCTTCGTGATCGATGCCAGCGGCTATGTGGTGACCAACAACCACGTGATCGCGGATGCCGACGAGGTGTCGGTGCGCATGCATGACGACACCGAGTTCAAGGCCAAGATCATCGGGCGCGATCAGAAGACCGATCTTGCGCTGCTGAAGATCGAGCCCGGCAACTACAAGCTCAAGGCCGTTCCCTGGGGCGACTCCAACAAGGCGCGGGTCGGCGACTGGGTGCTGGCGATCGGCAACCCCTTCGGGCTGGGCGGCTCGGTCACCGCCGGCATCGTCTCGGCCCGTTCGCGCGATATCAGCCAGGGCCCCTATGACGATTTCATCCAGACCGACGCCTCGATCAACCGCGGCAATTCCGGCGGCCCGATGTTCAACATGGCCGGCGAGGTGATCGGCATCAACACGGCGATCTATTCCCCGACCGGAGGCAGCGTGGGCATCGGCTTCTCGATCCCCGCCTCGCTCGCCAAGCCGGTGATCGACCAGCTCCGCGAATATGGCCGGACCCGCCGCGGCTGGCTTGGCGTGCGCATCCAGATGGTGACCGACGAGATCGCCGAAAGCCTCGGCCTCGACAAGGCCAAGGGTGCGCTGGTGGCGAGCGTGACCGATGGCGGCCCGGCCGACAAGGCCGGCATCAAGGCGGGCGACATCGTGCTGAAGTTCGACGGCAAGGAGGTGCAGGACATGCGCCGCCTGCCCCGCATCGTCGCCGAAACGCGCATCGAGCGGAGCGTGCCCGTGGAGGTGTGGCGCGATCGCAAGCTGGTGTCGCTGACCGCCAAGGTTGGCGAGCTGGAGGAGGCGGAGGCCAACAACCAGATCGCCACCGTTTCGCCGGATCGCGGCGACGCCAGCCAGATGGTGGCCGGCCTCGGCATGACGCTGTCGCCGATCACCGGCGACCTGCGCCAGCGCTTCAACCTGAAGGGCGAGGCGCAGGGCGTGGTGGTGACCGAGGTTACCCCCGACAGCGCGGCCTCGGAAAAGGGCATCCGCCCTGGCGACGTGATCGTCGAGGTTGGCCAGGAGGTCGTGAAGAGCCCGCGCGAGATCGCCGAGAAGGTCAAGAAGGCCCGCGACAGCGGCCGCAAGTCCGTGCTGCTCCTGGTGGATCGCCAGGGCGAGATGCGTTTCGTTGCCCTCCGCGTTGACCAGGGCTAACCCCGCCCCCCGAGAAAGCCCTATAGCGGAGGCAAAGGCGGCGCCGGATCGAAAGATCCGGCGCCGTTCCTTTTTCGCCCCTGCCTTCTCAGCCCGCCTTCAGCGCTTGAGCCCCTTCGCCCCGCGCAGGTCGATGCCCTCGAGCCGCGCTCCGCGCAGGTCCGCGCCATGGCAGACGGCATCCAGCAGGACCGCGCCACGCAGATCGGCGCCCTGAAGATTGGCATCCGACAGGTCGGCCCCGGTCAGCACGGCCTGATGCAGGTCGGCGGCCACCAGATTGGCGCCGTTCAGCTTGGCGTTCTCCAGCCGGGTCGGCCACATCTGGCTGGTCGCCCCCTGCAGCAGCACCGGCCCGGCCCGCACATTCACCAGATTGGCCCCCGTAAGGTTGGCCCGGCGCAGCGTCGCCCCGCGCAGATCGGCCGCCGCCATCGAGGCATCGCGCAGATCGGCGAAGGACAGTTCGGCCATCAGCAGCTCCGCCTCAGTCAGCCGGCAGTCCTTGAGGATGGCAAACTCGAAGTTACCGGCCGAAAGGCCAAGGCCGGAAAGGTCCATGCCGGCCAT
Organism: uncultured Alphaproteobacteria bacterium; assembly: GCA_964514295.1. Lineage (GTDB taxonomy): Bacteria > Pseudomonadota > Alphaproteobacteria > CAZEQG01 > CAZEQG01 > CAZEQG01. The sequence goes on along the minus strand of CAZEQG010000147.1, from coordinate 2,375 downwards.
GTCGACACGGCTGAGATCGGCCCGCCTCCCCTTCTTGCCGGCGGTGGCGATCCAGGCGCGGTGGCTGTCGACGATCTCGCGCATCTCGCGGCCCAGCGAATCGAAGGAGCGGGGCATCTTCGCACCCTGGAACACCGCGCTTTCCGAGGCCAGCGCGCCGAGGATCGCGCCAGCCAGGTCGGCGCCCTCGAAATTGGTCTCGCTCAAGGTCACGTTCATCAGCACGGCGCCGTGCAGGATGGCGCCCGTAAGGTTGCATTCGGTGAGGTCGGCGCCCTCCAGGTTGGAGCCGGTGAGGTTGCAGTTCGACAGGTCGGCCCGCACCAGCTTCACCCCGCGCAGCACGGTATCGGTCAGGTCGGTCTGCACGATGAAGGCTTTCGACATGCGCGCGCCGGTCATGTTCGCCCGGGTGGCGACGGCGGCCGCGATGTCGGCGGCGGGCGAGATCGGGCCGATCCCCTGAAGCTCGCCGCGGTTGTCGGCGCGGAACAGCGAGCCATCGCGCAGGTCCGCCTCGATCAGCAGCGCATCGGCCAGGTTGGCCCCGCGCATGTAGGCGCCGCGCAGGTCGGCCCGGGTCAGGTCGGCCTTGCGCAGGTCGGCCTGGCGGAGATCGGCGGCGAACAGCGTGGCGGTGGACAGGTTGGCGCCGGTCAGGATGGTGCCGTGCAGCCTGGCGCCGGTGAGATCGGCCTGGCGCAGGTCGTGGCCGGACAGGTCCAGATAGGACAGGTCCATCAGGTGGAAACTGGCGCGGGCACCGCCGATCTGCCCACGCAGATAGGCCCGGTGCAGCTCGATCGCCTTGCCCAGTTGCTGCGGCGTCAGCCGCGCCCAGGCGAAGCCGTCATCCTCGTCACGCTGGTTCATCGCCCGACGATATCGCGAAGCATGGGCTTGTGATATGCGGGCGTCATGCTGACGATCCACCAGCCCGAAGGCAACCGGCTGGTCTGCCGGCCCGCAGCCGGCGGCGGCGCGGCGGCCCTGTCCGAGGGGGCGCTGCCGGAGGGGGCGCTGTGGCTCGACCTGCTGGACCCCACGCCAGAGGAAGCCGGGTTCGTGGTGCGCTGCCTAGGCCTGCGCGTGCCGAGCCGGGCCGAGCAGCAGGAGATCGAGATCACCAGCCGCCTGTTCGAGGAGGGCGAGGCGCTCTACATGACGGCGACGGTGCTGTTCCTGGCCGACAGCGAGGCCCCGCAGCTCGATCCGGTGACCTTCATCCTCAGCGGCCAGCGCCTGGTCAGCCTGCGCTATGTCGACCCGCAGCCCTTCCGCGTGTTCCCCGCCTTCGCCGAGCGCCATCCCTGGATCTGCGCCGATGCGCTGAGCGTTCTGCTGGGGCTGGTCGATGCCATCATCAGCCGGCTTGCCGATGTGCTGGAACAGGTCGGCGCCGGTGTCGACCTGCTGGCCAACGCCGTGTTCACCGCCGACCGCCGGCCCAGCGCGAAGGATCTCGACCAGGCGATCCAGGGCGTCGGCCGGGCCGGTGGCCGCCTGTCCAAGATCCGCGAGAGCCTGCTGTCGATCGACCGGATGCTGAGCTTCCTTGCCCAGTCCGGGGCGCTCGCCGACCGGAAGGGCCAGCGCAAGCGCCTGCAGCAGATCGGCCGCGACGTGCAGTCACTGTCCGACCACGCCGCCTTCCTGGCGAACAAGGTGAACTTCCTGCTCGATGCCACGCTGGGCATGATCAACATCCAGCAGAATGGCATCATCAAGATATTCTCGGTCGCCGCCGTGGTGTTCCTGCCGCCCACCCTGGTGGCCTCAATCTACGGCATGAACTTCGAGGTGATGCCGGAACTCCAATGGGAGTATGGCTATCCCATGGCGCTCGGGTTGATGGTGCTCTCGGCCGTCCTGCCATACATGTGGTTCAAGCGCAAAGGCTGGCTGTAGCGCCACAGCAGCACGGCCGCGGCGATGCCCAGATAGGCGCCGAACACCACGTCGGCGAAGAAATGCACGCTGATCACGATCCGGCTGGCCGACACCAGCAGGGCATAGGCCAGCCATATCGGCCATAGCCGCGGCCACAGGAACCACAGCGCCGCCGCCACCGCCCACACCGTCTGCCCATGGCCGGAGGGGAAGCTGTTGGCGTGGAAGTTGAACGGCTCGAAGCCGTATAGCCCGCGCTCGAACAGGTCGCGCGGCCGCAGGCGGCCGATCGCCAGCTTCAGCAGGTTGGCCAGCAGGCCCGACGCCGCCCAGGCCAGCCACACGTAGGACGCGCGCAGTGCCCAGGCGCGCCAGCCCGCCCAGCCCGCCAGCCGCCCCGCCAGCCAGCAGCACGCCACCGTCAGCGGCAGCAGCACGCCGGGCCACAGGCCGTCACCCAGGCCGGTGAGGCGGCGGAAGGCCTC
>CAZEQG010000146.1:0-7310 GCA_964514295.1 uncultured Alphaproteobacteria bacterium | reverse complement strand
CAGGCCGAGATCGTGCCGGTGGAGGCGGTGCCGGCGGACCGGCTCGTCGCCCGCTCCCGGCGCGCCGGCTCGCCCGGGCTGGCAAAGCCGGGCGCCTTCTCGATGATGGCGGTGTCGCGGCCGGTCAGCGCCAGTTCCGATGCCTCGGACAGCGGCACCGGCAGGGCGGGGTGGCAGGCCAGCACCCGGGCCCCCATCGGCACCAGGTCGACCGCACTCCACAGCGTCCACCACCGCCCGGCCCAGTCGGCCGCCTCTGGCGTCGGCGCGCCGGCCTTGCGGTAGGCGCGCAGGATCGCCACCGCCCCCTCCAGCCAGGCATGGGCCATGCCGTCGATGGCGTTGGTGACGACCGACACGCAGATGTCCTGGCCCGGCATCATGGCGGTGCGCGACAGCGTGCCCTGGAAGCTGCCGGAATGGCCGAACGCCTCCCACTCGCCAAGCTGCGAGCCGATGGTGCCGAGGCCGTAGTAGCGCTCCAGCGCCGTCTCCCGGTCGCGCCAGTGGCGGCGCGTCATCTCGCGCCGGCTGGCGGGGCTGAGGATGCTGTCGGCGGCGGCCGGGGAGAGCTGCGCGAAGAAGCGCGCGAGATCGCCCGGCGTGCTGACGAAGCCGGTGGCCGAGGCCATGGCGTGTGTCGGGTTGTCGCCGGGGATGATCAGGCGGCGTCCGGGCAGCATCCGCCCGGAATGGCCGGCCGCCAGCGGCCCGCCGCCGGCGGCGGCGATGTCGGGGAAGGTGTCGGCGAGGCCGGCGGCCGCCACCACCTCGCGGGCGATCCAGTCATTGTAGGCCTCGCCCGTCACCGCCTCGATCACCAGGCCGAGCAGGCCGAAGCCGTGGTTGGAGTACTTGAAGCGGGTAGCGGCCGGCAGCACGGGCGCCTCGGCCAGCCCGGACATGAGCTGGGCGCGGTCGAGGAAGGGCCGCTCGTCGCTGAACTGGCCGGCATCGGCACCGTCGCGCACCAGCCCCGCGCTGTGCGACATGAGCTGCGCCAGCGTCGCCTCGGCCACCTCCGGGTGCAGGCCGGGCACATGGCGGCCGGCCGGGTCGTCGAGGCGCAGCCGGCCACGGTCCTTAAGCAGCAGGATGCCGGCGGCGGTGAAGCTCTTGGAGTGGGAGGCGACGCGGAAGCGGTGGGCCGGCGTCAGCGCCTCGCCGGTGGCAAGGTTGGCGCTGCCGAAGGCGGCGGTCAGCACCGGGCGGCCGGCGGCCACCACCGCCAGCGAGACGCCGGGCTGATCGAAATGCTCGCGCTGGAACGCGATCCAGCGTGCGATGTAGTCGGTTGCCGCGCTGAGCCAGCCTTCCATGCCGCCATTCCTTGCCGATTTGCCGTGGGCGCGCATCCTGCCACTCGACGGCGCCGGTGCTAAGGCCGTATCGAAGGGCTGACGCCAGCGGAGGGTTCCCATGTTCTACGAGACCGGCGCGGGCCACGGCCTGCCCTTCGACCCGATCAAGGCCATCGTGGCGCCGCGCCCGATCGGCTGGATCTCCACCATCGACGCCGAGGGCCGGCACAACCTCGCCCCCTACAGCTTCTTCAACGCGCTGGGCAGCCGGCCGCCGATCGTCTGCTTCTCCAGCGAAGGGATGAAGGACAGCGCGGCCAATGCCAAGGCCACCGGCGAGTTCGTGGCCAATCTTGCGACCATGGCCCTGGCCGAGGCGATGAACGCCACCTCCAAGACCGTGCCGCACGGGGTGGACGAGTTCGCGTTGGCGGGGCTTGCCGTCGCCCCCTGCCGGCTGGTCCGCCCCGGCCGCGTCGCCGCCAGCCCGGCGGCGCTGGAATGCAAGGTGCTGCAGGTGATCGAGATCGCCGACCTGTCCGGCCAGCCGATCGACCGCCACCTGGTGATCGGCCAGGTGGTCGGCGTGCACATCGACGACGCCTATATCAGGGATGGCCGGTTCGACACCGCCGCCGCCCAGCCCCTGGCCCGCTGCGGCTACCGCGACTATGCCGTGGTTCGCGAGGTGTTCGAGATCGTCCGCCCGGACGAGATGTAGCGCGCAGGCGCCGCGGGTTCGGCCCCCTTGACAGGGCCGGGCGCCGGTCTTCAGGCTGAGGCTTTGCCGATTGGGGGATGACGATGGCCGCGCCGGTTCTGTTCCGCAACATGTCGCTGCTCGATCCGCGCTGGGACGAGGCCAGGGGCGGCTATGAGGTGCTGGTCGAGGGCGGGCTGATCCGCGAGGTGTCCGACCGGCCGCTGTCGGCCGCCTCCGCCCGGGTGGTGGATTGTGGCGGGCGCACCCTGATGCCGGGGCTGATCGACTGCCACGTGCATGTGTTCCTGTCGGAAGTCTATATCCGCAACCTTGAGGCGATGCCGCTGACGCTGATGACGGCCAAGGCGTCGGAGCTGATGGCCGGCATGCTGAACCGCGGCTTCACCACGGTGCGCGACACCGGCGGGGCCGACTGGGGCATTAAGCTGGCGGTGGAGACCGGCCTGCTGCCGGGGCCGCGTCTGTTCATCGCCGGCAAGGCGATCGGGCCGACCGGCGGCCACTCGGACGCGCGGCGGCGCACCGACACGGCGCGCAGCTGCGGCTGCTGCAACGCCATGGCCTATGTCATGGAGATCGCCGACGGGGTGGACGAGGTGCGCCGCGCCACCCGCGAGCAGCTTCGCCAGGGTGCCGACCACGTCAAGATCATGTGTTCCGGGGGCGTCGCCTCGCCCTATGACCCGCTCGATTCCCTGCAGTTCTCCGAGGGCGAGATCGCCGCTGCGGTGGAGGAGGCGCGGGCCTTCGGGCGCTATGTGCTGGCCCATGCCTATACGCCCGAGGCGATCACCCGGGCGGTGCGCAACGGGGTGCGCACGATCGAGCACGGCAACCTGATCGATGCGCCGGCGGCCGGGCTGCTGGCGGCGAGCGGCGGCTTCATGGTGGCCAATCTGGTGACCTATTTCGTGATGAAGGAGCGCGCCGCCCAGTTCGGCATGACCGCCGACATGCTGGCCAAGAACGATCTGGTGCTGGACGGCGCCCTGCGCAGCCTGGAGATCTGCAAGGCCGCGGGCGTGCCGGTCGGCTTCGGCAGCGACCTGCTGGGCCAGCTCCAGAGCGAGCAGTCGTCTGAATTCCTGTTCCGCGCCCGGGTGCTGTCGCCCCTGGAGATCATCCGCCAGGCCACCCTGGTCGGCGCCGACATCCTGCGCCAGACCGGCAAGCTCGGCATCGTCGAGCCGGGCGCGCATGCCGACCTGATCCTGGTCGACGGCGATCCGCTGAAGCGGCTGGAACTGTTCCTCGACCAGGGCGCCCATCTGCCGGTGATCATGCAGGCCGGCCGCTTCCACAAGAACACGCTGCGCTGATGGCCCGGCCGGGCCGCCTTGCGCTGGACGCCGCCGCCGGGCTGACGCTCGGCTTCATCCTGCTGCCGCTGGTCTTCGTGATCTGGCTCGCCTTCTTCCGCAACGAGATCGTGTCCTTCCCGCCCGAGGGCTACACGCTGCGCTGGTTCGTGGCGATCTTCGACCAGAACAAGTTCGTCGAAGGCTTCCTCACCAGCTTCCAGGTGGGGCTGGCCGCCACGCTGCTGGGGCTTGCGCTGGGCGTGCCGGCCGCCCTGGTGGTGGCGCGCCGGCGCTTTCCCGGGCGCGAGGCCCTGAACACCCTGCTGCTGATGCCGCTGGTGGTGCCGGGCGTGGTCTGCGGCACCAGCCTCTACATCACCCTGGTGGAGGTGGAGATTGCCACGGAATGGCCGGTGCTGGGCTCGCTCGGCAGCCTGGTCGCCGGCCATGCGCTGATCGTCATCCCGTGGTGCGTGCGCCTGGTGGTGGCCAGCCTCGCCGGCATGGACCGCACGGTCGAGGAGGCGGCGATGAACCTGGGCGCCACGCCCTTGACCACCTTCCGCCGGGTGACCCTGCCGGCGATCCGCCCCGGCATCGTGGCGGCCGCCCTGTTCGGCTTCGTGATGAGCTTCGGCAATCTGGAGATGAGCCTGTTCCTGGTCGGCCCCGGCCGCACCACCCTGCCGATCGCCATCCTGCAATATCTCGAATGGAAGCTTGACCCCACCATCGCCGCCGTTTCCGTGGTGCAGATCACGATCATCGCGGCGGCGATGATCGTGACCGACCGCTATGTGAAGCTGAGCCGGGTGGTCTGAGCGATGGCCCGCCTGGAACTCGACAGGGTGAGCAAGCGCTACGGCGACTTCACGGCCGTGGCCGGGGCCACGCTCGATGTCGCGGAGGGGGAGTTCGTGGTGCTGCTGGGCCCTTCCGGCTGCGGCAAGACCACCACCTTGCGCATGATCGCCGGCTTCGTGACGCCGAGCGAGGGCAGCATCAGGCTTGGTGACCGCGACATTACCACGCTGCCGCCCTGGCAGCGCAACACCGGGCTGGTGTTCCAGTCCTACGCCCTGTTCCCGCATCTGACGGTCGGCCAGAATGTCGCCTTCGGGCTGGAGATGCGCCGGCTGCCGGCGGCCGAGATCGCGCCCAAGGTGAAGGAGGCACTGCGGCTGGTGCGCCTCGACCACCTCTCCGAGCGCCTGCCGCGCCAGCTTTCCGGCGGCCAGCAGCAGCGCGTGGCGCTGGCCCGCGCCATCGCCATCCGCCCCGACCTGCTGCTGCTGGACGAGCCGCTGTCGAACCTGGACGCCAAGCTGCGCGAGGAGGTGCGGGTGGAGATCCGCGAACTCCAGCGCCAGCTCGCCATCACCACCGTGATGGTCACCCACGACCAGGAGGAAGCGCTGACCATGGCCGACCGGCTGGTGGTGATGGATCGCGGTGCCATCCGCCAGATCGGCAGCCAGCGGGACCTCTACGAGCGCCCGGCCGACCGTTTCGTGGCCGGCTTCGTCGGCCGTACCACCATGCTGGAGGGGGTGGTCGAACGTCCCGGCCTGTTCCGCAGTGCCGGCGGGCTCGGCATCGCCTGCGATCCGGCGGCGGCGGCGGGGCCGGGCGTGCTGGCGCTGCGCCCGGAGCGGCTGGTGCTCGCCGGCGGGGCCGCGCCGGGGCTGGACAACTGCCTGCCGGGCAGGGTGGAATTGGTGTCGTATCTGGGCGCGTCGCTGGATGTGCGGGTGCGCCTGTCGCCCCTGGACCGGGTGGTGGTGCAGATCGCCAACCGCGCCGATGCAGCGCTGCCGGCCGAGGGCGACAGCGTGCATGTCGCCTGGCCCGCCGCCGCCGGCCTGGTGTTTCCAGCAAGCGGACACGCATGGCGAACAGGGAGAACAGCATGTCGATCCTCACCCCCACCCGCCGCCAGTTCGGCGCCGGCCTTGCCGCGGCCGCGGCGCTCGGCCTCGTTCCCGCCGCCGCCCGCGCCCAGAGCAAGCGCATCGTGGTCGGCACCTGGGGCGGCGACTATTCGCGCCTGCTGGCCAAGAACATCGAAACCCCCCTGCTGCTGCCCAAGGGCTGGGAGGTGGTGAAGGACGAAGCGGGCGATTCGCCGCGCCGCACCAAGATGCTGGCCGAGGCCAGGCTGCCCCGCGGCACCTCCGACATCCAGGGCCTGTCGGCGGCCAACATGTTCGAGATGAACGAGGCCGGCGTGCTGCTGCCGCTGGACTACTCGAAGATCCCCAATGCCGTGAACCTGCTGCCGGAGATGAAGTATCCCTATGGCGTCGGCCACATCTATTCCGGCAAGGTCATTCTCTACAACCCGAAGCTGATTCCCCAGGCCCCCACCAGCTTTGCCGACACCTTCGATCCCAAGCACGGCAACAAGCTCGGCATCATCGACATCCAGTACCTCTACACCATGATGGCGGCGGGGCTGGCCTCGGGCGGCACCATGTCGAACTACGAGCCGGCGAAGGAGAGGCTGCTGGCCTGCAAGAAGGCGGGTGCCCGCATCTACCCCACCAACGAGGCCCTGGCCGCCGCCCTGAAGAACGAGGAGATCGGCATCTGCATCATGTGGAAGGCGCGCGCGGTGCAGTGGCAGAATGCCGGCACGAATGTCGAGACGGTGGCCCCGGCCGAGGGCGTGCCGCTCTACATCTCCGGCTTCGCGGTGCCGAAGAACGCGCCGAACAAGGATGGCGCCTACGCCTATCTCGACGCCATGCTGGCGGCGTCCGCGCAGGAGAACTTCGCCGTCGACATGGGCTACAACCCGACGGTGAAGAACGCCAAGGTCGCGCCCGACCTGCAGAAGCGCATCGGCTTCACGGCCGAGGAGGAAAAGCGCCTGAAGGACCTCGACTACGGCTATATTGCCAAGAATGACGCGGCGCTGAAGGACTGGTGGGACAAGGTCTTCAAGGCGTGATGCAGGCCCGCCCCGCCAGCCTCGCACCGGCCTCATGGTGAGCCTGGCGAACCATGAGGCGTCCCGCCGGGGTGGCCGGCGGTGGCGGTGAGCCTGGCCGAAGAAAGTGGCGGCCGGCGCGATCTGGCAGGCATGCTGATCGCGCCGGCCACGGTGTTCGTTGCCCTCGGCCTCCTGGTGCCGATCGCCATCCTGTTCCGCTATTCGCTGAACCAGTTCGTGCCCGGCCGCTTCATGGTCGAGGCGCTGACCTTCGAGAACTACATCCGCTTCTTCACCGACCCCTATTACACCGTGGTGCTGTGGCGCACGGTCAGGGTGGCGGTCATCTGCACGGCGGTGTGCCTGGTGATGGGCTTTCCGCTGGCCTATGTGCTGGCGCGCACCCAGTCGCGGCACAAGAACCTGCTGATCATGCTGGTGATCCTGCCGCTGTTCGTGGGCAATGCCGTGCGCGCGGCGGGCTGGATGACGCTGTTCGGCAGCAAGGGGTTCCTCAATGCCAGCCTGACCTGGCTCGGGCTGATCGAGGTGCCGCTGGAGATCATGTATACAGAGCTGGCGGTGATCATCGGCATCACCGCGGTGAACCTGCCCTTCATGGTGCTGACCCTGCAAAGCGTGATCGAGGGCATCGACCGGCCGGTGGAAGAGGCCGCCATGAGCCTTGGCGCCGGCCCCTGGCCGACCTTCTGGCGGGTGATCTGGCCGCTGGCGCTGCCCGGCGTGCTGGCCGGGGTGATCCTCACCTTCATCCTGGCGATGAACGCCTATGCCACGCCGGTGCTGCTGGGCGGGCCGAAATTCACCATGATGGGGCCGCTGGTGTTCGGCCAGGTGATGCAGCAGGCCAACTGGCCCTTCGGCGGCGCCGTTTCCTTCGTGCTGATGACCGCCACGCTGCTGCTGACCGTTTCGGCCAATCTGGTGGTGCAGCGCCGCTACCGGCGCTGAGGCGGCGATGACGGCAGGGCAACCCCAGGACAGCGCCGCCGGCTGGGCGGCGGCCCAGGCGGCACCGGCGACGGTCG
>CAZEQG010000145.1:0-7344 GCA_964514295.1 uncultured Alphaproteobacteria bacterium | reverse complement strand
GTGCGGAGGCCGCCGCCGAGCGGCCGGCCCTCATCCCGGCAAAGCCGGAGCGCCAGGGACCGCCAGGCAGTGCGGCGCCGCTGGCAAGCGCGCAGGGCGTGGGCGCCAGCCCGCCACATCTCGAACTGGTGCCCACACTCATGCTGGACGGGCTGCGCAAGTATGAGGCGCTGCGCCGCAACGCCCGGCAGGAGGGGCAGGAGCAGGGGCCGCCCAAGACGGTCTAGCCCGTCAGCCCGCCTGCCTTTCGCCGAAGATGGCGCTGCCGATGCGCACATGGGTGGCGCCCAGCCGCAGCGCGGTTTCCCAATCGCCGCTCATGCCCATGCTGAGTGCAGCGAGCCCGCAGCGCCGGGCGATCTCGCCCAGCAGCATGAAATGCGGGGCGGCGGGCTGATCGGCCGGCGGAATGCACATCAGCCCTTCGACCGGCAGGCCGAGCCGGTCGCGGCAATCGGCGACGAAGGCCTCGGCCGCCGCCGGGGCCACCCCGGCCTTCTGCGGCTCTTCGCCGGTATTCACCTGGACGAAGCAGGGCAGGCGCCGGCCGGTGCGGGCGAACTCCGCCGCCAGCGCCGCCGCCAGTTTCGGACGGTCCAGGGTCTGGATCACGTCGAACAGGGCCACCGCCTCGCGCACCTTGTTGGTCTGCAAGGGGCCGATCAGATGCAGCGACAGATCCGGATAGGCGGGCCGGCGGTGGGCCCAGCGCGCCACCGCCTCCTGCACCCGGTTCTCGCCGAACACCCGCTGCCCGGCGGCGAGCGCCGCCTCGATGCGGTCGTCAGGCTGGGTCTTGCTCACCGCGACCAGGGTGGTGCCGGGGGGCAGGCGGGCACGTATGGCGGCAAGCTTGCCGGCGACATCGGTCATTGGAGTTGCTCGGCGGTCATGCGCGGCGGTCCTCAAGATCGGCAAGGATGGTGGACATGATGGCGTCAGCATCCTGCACCAGGCGGCCGACGCAGGGTACCGGCGTGTCGATCAGCAGGCGCCGCACCATGGCGGGATCCGGCTGGCGCACCACCCGGGGCAGGGCCGCCAGCGGCCGGCCCAGCGAGCCCATGCAGCCGACGGCCCCGTCCCCGCCCTGGCGCAGCCGTGCCAGGCCGCAGGGGCTGGCGCAATGCGGCCCCGACCAGCCCGACAGCACGGCCCGCAGATTGCGGAAGCGGCCCTGCAGCACGCCCGGGTCCGCGCAGGTGTAGATCGCCGTGCCCGGCAGCCCCGCGAGCTTGGCAAGATGCGCCGGCCCGCTGTCGGCGAACACCGCGTAGTCCAGGCGGGCGAGCAGGTCCAGCAGGTCGGCGATGCTGGCCAGCCCGCCGAGCAGCAGCAGCCCGCTGCCCTCCAGGGCCTCGCGGTAGAGCCGCCCCTGCCCCTGGGCGTCATTCAGCACGATGGTGACCTCGCCCAGCCCGGACAGCCCCGCCGCCAGCCGCCGCGTCAGGGCCGGCGGCAGGGTGCGCAGGGGGCTGCTGGCCAGCGGCAGCAGCCCGATGCGCAGGCGCCCCGCCGGCACCGGCCGGCCGGCGGCGGGCGGATCATCCGGCGGCGACAGGCCGAAGCGGGCCGCCAGAAGGGTCTCAAGCTCGAGCGGCTCGGTTGCGATGCGCGACCACTCCGGCAGCCGGCCGATGTCGAACACCAGGTCGTAGCTGGCCAGGTCAGCGGCGGTGATCCATAGCGGGTGGAGGCGGAAGCGGGGATCCAGGGCGAACACGTCGGTCGCGTTGCCGGCGCAGGCGAAGCCGATCGCGCCCGGCCGCCGCCCGGCCATCAGCGTCCGCGCGGCGAGATAGAGGCCGACATTGTCGCCGATGCCGCGCGGCTGCACCAGGAACAGAACACGCCGGCCGGCCATCCCGGCCATGGGCCAATCCTCGGGCTCCGGTCCGGGCAGCGGGGCCGGCGGCCCGTCGAAGGTGACGGCTGCCGGCTGCTGGCGCGCGAGCGACAGGAAGCCGCCGTCATTGCTGAACAGGGTGGCGCCGGCCGGCGCCTGCTGCCAGTGGCCGCGCGCGTTCGGTACCGCCAGCCGCACCGGCGCCCGCAGGGTCAGGCGCTGGAACGGGGTGCCCATGCCGGGCTAGTGGCCCTTCGGCACATAGCCGAAGCGGCTCATCTGTTCGCGGTGGTCGGCCACGATGCGGGCCACCTGCTCGGGCGAGAGCACGGATTTCCACTGGCCGGCGCGGCCGCTGCGGAAGAACAGCTTGGAGTGGGGGCTGCGCTCGCGGAAGCCCTTGGCCTTCTCCATTTCCTGGAGCTGGCGGAAGGAGGAGAGCCGGATCGCCCGTTCCAGCCGCTGCTTCGGCAGGTCGATGCCGAGGAACTTCATCACGCTGCCGAAGCTGCGGAAGGTCTTTTCCAGCATGTCCTCGTAGCGCAGGACGAGCAGTCCGGGATGCTGATGCGCCGTCCAGGATTCCACATGCTGCGACCAGGTGCCGTGCACCTCGAAGACGTTGCGGTCGGTATTGAGGGTGAAGGCGCCCTTGCGTCCCATATTGGCGATGGCCTCGTCGAGGCTCTGCCCGAAATGGTCGGCATAGGAGATGGCGACGTCGAGCGGGTTGCGCACCACATAGATGGCGCCCCGGCTGACATCGAGGTTGATGGTGCGGTGGCCGCGATCCTCCCCCACCATGTTGTGGGTCTTCACGAACACCACATCGGGGCGCAGGGAGGCCAGATGGGCCTGTACGCGCGGCCGCAGGGCGGCTGCTTCCTCCAGCGTCATCTCGCTGGGCGGCCGCGGATCGAACAGGCGATACCATTCGGCCTGGGAATCGCCATAGGTCAGCACGCCCAGCTTGTCCAACTCCTGGCCCTCGGCCGGGTTCAGCAGCAGATTGTGCAGGAAGGCGCGCAGCCAGGTGTTGCCGGACTTGGGATAGGATGCCAGCCACAGGATACCGCCCATCGGGTCGCCGCCTTGCCGTTGCCACTGCCGGCAGGGTGATACGCCATCGCCCGCCGCGATAGAAGGTGCTTGTGGCCGGGCCTGTGGCCGCGCGGTCAGAAGTTGAGGCGGGTCCCGACCATGAAGCTGGTGCTGCGGTCCTCGGCCGGGCCGTCGATGCGGCTGAGGCCGAGCGTCGCGTCAAGCCAGATGCCGGGTCCGGCGGCATAGGCCCCGCCGAGCACATAGGTGTCGATCTCGCAGCCCCGCCCGCCCGATGGCCCGCAGGAGGAATCGGCGGAGCCTAAGGCGCCGGCCCGTGCGAAAGCCTCGCGCGACCAGGCGAGCCCCAGCCGCCAGCTTTCCCCGGCATAGCCGATGCCCAGCGACAGGCTGCGGTCGGGGGTGACCGTGCCCGGCGCATCCTCGCGCAAGCCCGAGGCCAGCCCGCCGCCATCAGCGGCAAGGCCGAATGTCAGTCCCCCGCCCCGCGACGGGGTGAAAGACAGCGCGTCGCCTCCCTGGAACCCGGATTCCTCGCCGACCCATACCTCGACATCGCCGGCGGCCTCGGCGCTGCCCAGCGAGACCCGCACGCGGTCGCCGGCCGCCGCCGGCGGGGCCACTGCATATGCCAGCAGAAGCATCGGGGCGAGGATGGTGAGTTTGGCGCGCGGCATCCGGGCTCTCCGGCCGGCAATGCCGGCCCTGTCCACACCAATATAGTGCGCCGCCGGTTAACAAAAAGAAAAGGGCGGCCGAAGCCGCCCTTTCCCCGCACCCTCCCGAAGGAGGGAACGATCAGAACGCCACGCGCGTGCCGATGAAGAACGCGGAGGTGTCGTTGTTGGTGTTGCTGCCCAGCGTGCCTTCGGCCTTGGTGATTTCCACCGCGGCATCGACCCACACGCCAGCGCCCATGTTGTAGGAGGCGCCGAGCACATAGGCATCGAAGTCGCAGGCCTTGGTGCTGGCGGCCGAGCAGGTCGAGCTCGAGTTGCCGGCGCCGATGTCGAAGTCGGAATGCAGCCACGCGAGGCCGACCTTCCACGGGCCGGTCGAGTAGGCGATGCCGAGATCGAAGGTCTTCACTTCCTTGCCGGCGACCGTGTAGTCCTCGGTGCGCTCGTAGGAACCGCCGATGTCGAAGCCAGCGACGCTGACGACCAGGCCACCACGGATGATGTTCGGGTCGAGCGTGCCGGTCTCCGGGTTCGCGGTGGTGTAGCCGATGTCGGCCGACACCTTCACGTCGCCGAAGCTGCCCGCATAGGCCGCGGCCACCGACACCGACTCCGAACGCTGCCCGGCGTCGTTGTCGGCGTTGTTGATGGCGTCGCCCGAGCTCGTGGCGCGGTTGTCATTCGGCGTGTAGGAGGCGCCGAGACGGAACCCGCTGAACGACGGCGTGAAGTAGATGATCTTCGTGCTGTCGTTCTCCATGTTCGCGGTCGTCGTCTGCGTCGACGGCGCGGCCGTGAAGAAGGGCGAGTTCACCGCGAAGTTCTGCGCCGCCCAGGGAGCGGTGTTCGCAAACAGCTTGCGGACATCGTCTTCCTTGCCGATGCGGATCTCGCCGAACGAGCCGCGGAAATAGACATGGTGCTCGTCGACCTGGTCGGCCGAGGTCTCAGCCTCCAGCTCGACCATCACGCCGACCTCGATCCCGTTGTCGAGCTTGGTCGAGCCGCGGAACCAGATTTCCACGTCGCTCATCAGGCCGGTATCGGTGCGATTGGCCTGGTCGCTGTCATAGAAACCGAAGCCCGTGCGATAGTAGCCGGCAACCGACGCCTTGATCGGGTCGGCGGCCGAGGCGGCCCCGGCCAGCAGGCCGGCGGTCACCAGGGCGGTGCTGCCCAGAAGGATGCGCTTCATCAATGCCCTCCTCGTATCTGTCTTCCCGCCCCGCAGGCGGTCCAAAAAGCCATCGAACCGATCCGGCTCCCTTCGACAAACGACAGGGGAAAGCCCTGTATCGGCGCAGCTTCCTGTGTTAGGGAGCATACCCATCGACCCGGCACGGTCAAGCCGCATTCCCGGCCATCTGTGTCATTCCGACAAGCCTGTTGCGCGAACGACACACAAAGCTTCGGATGGACACGGGCCGCCGCGGCGGTGCGGCAGTGATGGGGATTGCCCCGGCTGCGGCGATGCCTACCATGGGCTCGGAAGGGAGACCAGCGCGATGCGCAACTTCACACTGTTCGCCGCCACCGGACGCCGGCTTGCCGTGGCGGCCGCCGCCGCCCTGCTGCTGGCCGGCTGCGGCCCGTCGCAGGAGGATGGGACGGGGCCGCGCACCAACCGCCGGGCGGACCCGCTGAACCAGGGCGACGCGTCCGTGTTCGGGCCCGGCGGGGTGTCGCTGTTCGGCCAGGAGGCGACCTCGGCCAATGCCGGCACCGGGGGCAGCGGCATCGCCGTCAACTCCTTCCTGTGGCGGGCGACCCTGGACACGCTCAGCTTCATTCCGCTGGCCTCGGCCGATCCCTTCGGCGGCGTCATCATCACCGACTGGTACTCGCCGCCCGAGGCGCCGGACGAGCGCTTCAAGGTGAATGTCTACATCCTCGACGGGCAGCTGCGCGCCGACGGGGTGCGGGCGGCCGTGTTCCGCCAGCAGGTGCAGGGCGGGCGCTGGGTCGATGCGGCGGTCGAGCCGCGCACGGCGACCGACCTGGAGAACGCCATCCTTACCCGCGCCCGCCAGTTCCGCATCGCCCAGGCGCGATAGGCCCGCGGCCACGCCCGCTGGCTACGGTTGCCAGTGGCGGGGCGGAACGGCACACTCCGCCGCCTTCCCGTTAAGGGACGCCCCGAGACCCGAGGAATTGATGGCCCGCTACCAGGTGAAGGATGTCGAGGCGAAGTGGCAGCGCGAATGGGACGCGCGCGGCTGCTTTGCCGTGGAGGCCGATCCGGCCCGGCCGAAATACTACGTGCTGGAGATGTTCCCCTATCCCTCGGGGCGCATCCATATGGGCCATGTGCGCAACTATGCCCTGGGCGACCTCGTGGCCCGCTACCGCCGGGCCAAGGGCTTCAACGTGCTGCATCCGATGGGCTGGGATGCCTTCGGCCTGCCGGCCGAGAACGCGGCGATCGAGAATGGCGTGCACCCGGCGCCCTGGACGCGCCAGAACATCGCCGCGATGAAGGCCCAGCTCCGCTCCATGGGCCTCAGCTACGACTGGCGGCGGGAGATCGCGACCTGCGAGCCCGCCTATTATCGCCACGAGCAGAAGATGTTCCTCGACTTCCTGAAGGCCGGCCTCGCCTACCGGAAGGAATCCTGGGTGAACTGGGATCCGGTCGAGAACACGGTGCTGGCCAATGAGCAGGTGATCGACGGGCGCGGCTGGCGCTCCGGCGCCCCGGTGGAGCGCCGGCTGCTGTCGCAGTGGTTCCTGAAGATCACCCATTACGCCGAGGACCTGCTGGCCGCGCTCGCCACGCTGGAGCGCTGGCCGGACAAGGTACGGCTGATGCAGGAGCGCTGGATCGGCAAGTCCGAAGGGGCCCGGGTGCGCTTCGACATTGCCGGCCGCGACGGCACGATCGAGGTGTTCTCCACCCGCCACGACACGCTGTTCGGCGCCGCCGTGCTGGCGATGTCGCCCGACCATCCGCGGGCCGGCGAACTGGCGGCGGCCGATCCGGCGCTGGCCGCCTTCGTGGCCGACTGCAACCGCATCGGCACCTCCGAGGCGGCCATCGAGACGGCCGAGAAGAAGGGCTTCGACACCGGGGTGAAGGTCCGCCATCCGCTCGACCCCGACTGGCTGCTGCCGGTCTATGTGGCGAATTTCGTGCTGATGGAATACGGCACCGGCGCCATCTTCGGTTGCCCCGCCCATGACCAGCGCGACCTCGATTTCGCCCGCAAATACGGGCTGCCGGTGCTGCCCGTGGTCCGCCCGAAGGACGCCGCGGGCATCGAGATCGGGGCAGAGGCCTTCACCGAGAACCAGTCCGGCATCCTCTTCAACAGCCGCTTCCTGGACGGGCTGGCGGTGCCGGCGGCCAAGCAGGCGATGGCGGCGAAGCTGGCCGCGATGGGCCGCGGCGAGGCGGTGGTGCAGTTCCGCCTGCGCGACTGGGGCGTGTCGCGCCAGCGCTACTGGGGCTGCCCGATCCCGGTGATCCACTGCGATGCCTGCGGCGTGGTGCCGGTGCCCGAGGACCAGCTGCCGGTGACGCTGCCCGAGGATGTGAGCTTCGACCGGCCGGGCAATCCGCTCGACCATCACCCGAGCTGGAAGCATGTGGCCTGCCCCGCCTGTGGCCGGCCTGCCCGGCGCGAAACCGACACCTTCGACACCTTCTTCGAAAGCTCGTGGTATTTCGCCCGCTTCTGCGACGCCAACGGCGAGGGCGCCTTCGACCGCGCCAAGGTCGACTACTGGCTGCCGGTCGACCAGTATATCGGCGGCGTC
>CAZEQG010000144.1:0-7369 GCA_964514295.1 uncultured Alphaproteobacteria bacterium | reverse complement strand
GTTCTGGCGGGCCAGCTTCGCGGTGCTGGCGGTGCTGGTCGTACTGCCGCTCGGGGTGTCGGGCTACACGCTGGTACTGCTGACCGACATGCTGGTGTTCGCGCTGTTCGCGGCCTCGCTGCAGTTCCTGCTGGGGCCGGCCGGTACCGTCAGCTTCGGCCATGCCGCCTATTTCGGCATGGGTTGCTATGCGGCGGGGCTGCTGACGAAGTCCGCCCTGGTGCCGATGGAGGCGGCGCTGGCCCTGGCGCCGCTGGCGGCCGGGGCCGGCGCGCTGGTGTTCGGCTGGTTCTGCGTGCGGCTGTCGGGGGTCTATTTCGCCATGCTGACCCTGGCCTTCGCCCAGATCGCCTGGTCGGTCGTCTATCAGTGGGACGGGCTGACCGGCGGCAGCAACGGCCTGGTCGGCATCTGGCCGGCCGCCTGGCTCGCCCACAAGACCGCTTACTACTGGCTGACCCTGGCAACCTGCAGTGCCGGCATCCTGGCCCTGTGGCGCATCGTCCATTCGCCCTTCGGCTATGCCCTCAGGGCCGGGCGCGACAGCCCGCTCAGGGCCGATGCGGTCGGCATCGACGTGAAGCGCCAGCAATGGTTCGCCTTTGCGCTTGCCGGCATCTTCGCCGGGCTCGCCGGTGCGGTCTACGCCTTCTCGAAGGGGTCGATCTCGCCGGAGGCGGTGGCGATCCCGCGCTCGGTCGATGCCCTGGTGATGGTGCTGCTGGGCGGGGTGCAGACGCTGACCGGCGGTGTCGCCGGGGCGGCGGTGCTGATCTGGCTGCAGGACGAGCTGGCCCGCCAGGTGGACTACTGGCGGGCCTTCCTGGGCCTGACCATCCTGTTCCTGGTGCTGGCCTTCCCGCGCGGCCTGGTGGGCAGCTTCGCGGGCGCCCTCGCGGCCCTGTCGCGGCGGCGCGAATGACGGCGGTGCTGGAGGTCGAGGGGCTGGCCAAGAGCTATGGCGGCGTGCGCGCGGTCGACGATGTGTCCTTCACCGTGGCCGCCGGCGAGATGCTGGCGCTGATCGGGCCCAACGGTGCCGGCAAGACCACCTGCTTCAACATGGTCGGCGGCCAGATCAGGCCGGATCGCGGCCGGGTGCGGCTGGCCGGACGGCCGATCCTGGGCCTGGCGCCGCGCCGCATCTGGCGCCTGGGGGTCGGCCGCACCTTCCAGATCACCGCCACCTTCACCTCGATGACGGTGGTGGAGAACGTGCAGGTGGCCCTCCAGTCGGCGCGGGGCCACACGCTCAGCCTGTGGCGCGCGGGGGCCGGCGGGGCGCGGCCGGAGGCGCTGACGCTGCTGGCCGAGGTGGGGATGGCCGATCAGGCCGAGCGTCCCTGCGCCGTCCTGGCCTATGGCGACCTGAAGCGGGTGGAGCTGGCCGTCGCCCTGGCCAACCGCCCGCGCCTGCTGCTGATGGACGAGCCGACGGCCGGCATGGCGCCGAAAGAGCGGCAGGCGCTGATGGCGCTGACCCGGCGCATCGTCGAGGAGCGCGGCATCTCGGTGCTGTTCACCGAACATGACATGGACGTGGTGTTCGGCCATGCCGACCGCATCATCGTGCTGAACCGGGGCCGGCTGATCGCCGCCGGCAGCCCGGCCGCCGTGCGCGAGGATGCCCGCGTGCGCGAGGTGTATCTGGGCCAGGGGCTGGGCGGCGGGCTGGGCGGCGGGGCCGGCCGGGAGCGGCAGCATGGCTGAGGTGGTGCTGGAGGCGCGCGGGCTGGATGCCGCCTATGGCCGGGCGCAGATCCTCTACGACCTGTCGGTCGCGCTGTCGCGCGGCGAGGTGGTGGCGCTGCTGGGGCGCAACGGGGCCGGCAAGTCGACCACCTTCAAGGCGCTGATGGGGCTGCTGCCGCCGCTGGCCGGCAGCATCACCCTGCTGGGCGAGGAGGTGGCCGGGCTGCCGCCCCACGCCATCGCCCGCCGCGGCCTGGGCTATGTGCCGGAGGAGCGGCGCATCTTCACCGGCCTCAGCGTGATGGAGAACCTGGAATGCGGCCGCCAGCCGCCGCGCCCGGGTGTACCGGCCTGGACGCCGGAGCGCCTGTTCGCCCTGTTCCCCAACCTGGCCGAGATGCGCCACCGCCCCGGCGGGCGGATGAGCGGCGGCGAGCAGCAGATGCTGACCATCGCGCGCACCCTGATGGGCAACCCCGCCGTGCTGCTGCTGGACGAGCCGTCGGAGGGGCTGTCGCCGCTGATCGTCGAGCAGATGGCCGAGACGGTGCTGTCGCTGAAGGAGGAAGGGCTCAGCGTGCTGCTGTCCGAGCAGAACCTGCCCTTTGCCGCCCATGTCGCCGACCGCGCCGTGATCATCGAGAAGGGCCGGGTGTGCTATCGCGGCAGCATGGCGCAGCTCATGGCCGACGAGGAGATCCGCCGGGCCTATCTGACGGTCTGAGTTTGGCCATGATCGCCATGCCAGATGGGGCCATGCGCCTGCTCGCCGCCCTTGTCGCCCTGATCTTGCTGGCCCGCCCGGCTGCGGCCGGGATGCCCGATCTCGCCCTGGTGCTGGCGATCGACGGATCGGCTTCCGTCGATGCCGCCGAATTCGACCTTCAGGTCGAGGGGCTGGCCGCCGCCTTCCGCGACGGCGAGGTGCTGCGCGCCATCGCCGCCGGGCCCACCGGGGCGATCCTGGTGACCGTGCTGCAATGGGCCGGGCCTGGCCAGCAGGACCATGCCGTGCCCTGGACCCGGGTGGATGGGCCGGCGACGGCGGAAGCCTTCGCGCAGGCGCTGGAGGCGATGCCGCGCTTCGTCAGCGGCGCCACCGCCATCGGCGCGGCGCTGCGGGCGGCGGCTGCCCTGTTCGCAGGCATTCCTGCCGAGCGGCGGGTGATCGATGTTTCCGGCGATGGGAAGGACGACCGGTCGCTGCCGCTGGCCGCGGTGCGCGCGGCCGTACTGGCCCAGGGCATCACCATCAATGGGCTTGCCATCGACAACGAGGAGCCAGACCTTCTCGCCCACTACCAATCCCAGGTGATCGGCGGCCCCGGCGCCTTCGCGCTGCGCGCGGCCGACTACCGGGATTTCGCGGTGGCGATCCGCGAGAAGCTGAAGCGCGAGATCGGCGGCGCGCTGGTGGCCGCCGCCGAATAGGAGGGCTGGCTAGGCCGCGAGGCTGTCCAGCGCCCGCACGATGGCATCGCCCATGGTCGAGGTCGACACCTTGGCGGTGCCGGCGCTCATGATGTCGGCCGTGCGCATGCCGCCCGCCAGCACCTTCTTGATGGCGCCTTCCAGCAGGTCGGCATCCTCGCCCATGTCGAAGCTGTAGCGCAGCAGCATGGCGAAGCTGAGGATCTGGGCGATCGGGTTGGCCATGTCGCGGCCGGCGATATCGGGCGCGCTGCCATGCACCGGCTCGTAGAGGGCGTGGCGCTTGCCGGTGGTGGGATCGGCCGCGCCGAGGCTGGCCGAGGGCAGCATGCCGAGCGAGCCGGTCAGCATCGCCGCGCAGTCCGACAGGATATCGCCGAACAGGTTGTCGGTGACGATGACATCGAACTGCTTTGGATTGCGCACTAGCTGCATGGCGCAATTGTCGGCATACATGTGCTCCAGCGTCACCCCCTTGCCCTCGGCCGCATGCAGCCGGGTCACGGTCTCCCGCCACAGCACGCCGGTGTGCATGACATTGGCCTTTTCGACCGAGGTCACCTTCCGGCTGCGCTTGGCCGCCAGGTCGAAGGCGACGCGGGCGATGCGCTCGATCTCCGGCGTCGTGTAGACCTGGGTGTCGACCGCCTTGCGGGTGCCGTCGGGCAGGGTCTCGATGCCGCGCGGCTGACCGAAATAGACGCCGCCGGTCAGCTCGCGCAGGATCAGGATGTCGAGGCCCGCCACCACCTCGCGCTTCAGCGTCGAGGCATCGGCCATGCTGTCGAAGACCAGCGCCGGGCGGAGGTTGGCGAACAGGTCCATCTCCTTGCGCAGGCGCAGCAGGCCGCGCTCGGGCTTCTTCTCGAAGGGCAGGTCATCCCATTTCGGCCCGCCCACGGCCCCGAACAGCACCGCATCGGCGGCCACCGCATCGGCTAGCGTCTCTTCCGTCAGCGGCACGCCATGGGCGTCCAGCGCCGCCCCGCCGACCAGCCCCTCGCGCAGGTTGAAGCTGACCGAGCGCCGCCGCGCCATCCAGTCGATCACCCGCTTGACCTGACCCATCACCTCGGGCCCGATGCCGTCGCCCGGCAGCATGAGGATGGTCTTGTTGGCAGGCATCAAACTCTCCTGGATGGCGTCGCGGTACGGAGCAAGTGCTTATAGTGCAATACCAGGGCATGCATAGCGGAATTGCATGCCCCGCCGGTCCCTGGGCGTTCAGCCGGCAGCGGCGGCAGGGGTGAGCCAGGGCTGGGCGGCCAGCACCCGGTCCTCATAGCTCTTGATGGCCTTTTCCTGCTGCATGGTCAGCCCGATGTCGTCCAGCCCGTTCAGCAGGCAGTGGCGGCGGAAGGCATCGACCTCGAAGTGGATGGTCTCGCCGCCGGGCCGCGTGATCGTCTGCTTTTCCAGGTCGATGGTGAAGGTGGCGTTGGCGCCGTTCTTGGCGTCCTCCATCAGCGTGTCGCAGATTTCCTGCGGCAGGCGGATCGGCAGGATGCCGTTCTTGAAGCAGTTGTTGTGGAAGATGTCGGCGAAGCTGGGGGCGATGACGCAGCGGATGCCAAAGTCCAGCAGCGCCCATGGCGCGTGCTCGCGCGAGGAGCCGCAGCCGAAATTCTCGCCGGCCACCAGAATCTTGGCCGACCGGTAGGCCGGCTGGTTCAGGATGAAGTCGGGAATCTCCCGGCCCTCGGCGTCATAGCGCATCTCGTCGAACAGGCCCTTGCCCAGCCCCTTGCGCTCAATCGTCTTGAGGTACTGCTTGGGGATGATCTTGTCGGTGTCGATGTTGATCATGGGCAGCGGCGCCGCGACGCCGGTCAACTCGGTGAACTTGTCCATCTGTCCTTCCCTTGCCGGTGGGTCCCTGTCCGTCCGTCCGCGCCGCAGGCCCTAGGCCAGGTTGCGCACGTCGGTCAGATGGCCGGTCACGGCGGCCGCGGCCGCCATCGCCGGGCTGACCAGGTGGGTGCGCCCGCCGCGGCCCTGGCGGCCCTCGAAGTTGCGGTTGGAGGTCGAGGCGCAGCGCTCGCCCGGGTTCAGCCGGTCTGCGTTCATCGCCAGGCACATGGAGCAGCCGGGCTCGCGCCATTCGAAGCCGGCCTCGGCCAGGATGCGGTCCAGCCCCTCGCGCTCGGCCTGCTCCTTGACCAGGCCCGAGCCTGGCACCACCAGGGCGCGCACGCCCTCGCGCACGCGCCGCCCCCGGGCGACGGCGGCGGCGGCACGGATGTCCTCGATCCGGCCGTTGGTGCAGGAGCCGATGAACACCACATCGACCGGCAGGCTGGCCAGCGGCGTGCCGGGCGTCAGCCCCATATAGGCCAGCGAGCGCTCCATCGCCGCCCGCTTGCCCTCGTCGGCGACCGCGGCCGGGTCGGGCACGCTGGCGGTGATCGGCGCCACATCCTCGGGGCTGGTGCCCCAGGTGACATGGGGCACGATGTCGGCGGCGTTCAGCACCACCTCCTTGTCATAGACGGCACCCGGGTCGGACGGCAGGGTGCGCCAATAGGCCACCGCCTGCTCCCACTGGGCGCCCTTGGGCGCCATCGGCCGGCCCTTGATGTAGTCGAAGGTGGTGTCGTCGGGGGCGATCAGCCCGGCCCGGGCACCGGCCTCGATCGTCATGTTGCAGACCGTCATGCGGCCTTCCATCGACAGGCCCCGGATCGCCGAGCCGGCATACTCGATGACATGGCCGGTGCCGCCGGCCGTGCCGATGCGCCCGATGATCGCCAGCACCAGGTCCTTCGCGGTGACGCCCGGCGGCAGCTCGCCCTCCACCGTCACCCGCATGTTCTTGGCCGGCTTCTGCTGCAGCGTCTGGGTGGCGAGCACATGCTCGACCTCCGAGGTGCCGATGCCGAAGGCGAGAGAGCCGAAGGCGCCATGGGTGGAGGTGTGGCTGTCGCCGCAGACGATGGTCATGCCGGGCAGGGTGAAGCCCTGCTCCGGCCCGATGATGTGAACGATGCCCTGGCGGATGTCGTCCATGCCATAGTGCGTCAGGCCGAAGTCCCGGGCATTGCGCGCCAGCGTCTCCACCTGGATGCGGGATTCCTCGTCGAGGATGCCGGCGCTGCGGTCGGTAGTCGGCACGTTGTGGTCGGCGACCAGCAGCGTCGCCTCCCTGCGCCGCACGCTGCGGCCGGCCATGCGCAGCCCCTCGAAGGCCTGCGGGCTGGTCACCTCGTGCACCAGATGACGGTCGATATAGAGCACCGTGGTGCCGTCATCCTGCACGTGGACGACATGCGCGTCCCAGATCTTGTCGAACAGCGTGCGCGGCTTGCCCATTAGTCTCCTCCGGATCGCTTCGGCGTGTCAGCCGTTCGTGGCCTTGGCGGCCTTGTTGTCGCCGGCCTGGGCGCCGCGCGTCTGCTTCTCGGCGATGCGGGCCGACTTGCCGCGGCGCCCGCGCAGGTAGTACAGCTTGGCCCGCCGCACGTCGCCGCGCCGCACCACCTCGATCGAGGCCAGCCGCGGGCTGTACAGCGGGAACACGCGCTCCACCCCCTCGCCGTAGGAGATCTTCCGCACGGTGAAGTTGGAGTTGATGCCGTCGTTCTTGCGCGCGATGCACACGCCCTCGAAGGCCTGGATGCGCTCGCGGCTGCCCTCGATCACCTTCACGTTCACCTTCAGCGTGTCACCCGGCGCGAAGGCGGGGACGCCGCGTTCGACCGTCAGTTCCGCGATCAGCTCGCGGTCGATTTCATCAATGATCGTCGTCATCGGTCCTCTCCTCAGAATCTCCGTATCTCACTCCGCCGCCTGGCGGCGGGCATCCTGATAGGCTGCCCACAGGTCGGGCCGGCGCTCGGCGGTTACCCGCTCCGCCTCGGCCCGGCGCCAGCGGGCAACCTCGGCATGATCGCCGGACACCAGCACCGCCGGCACCTTGCGGCCGTCCCATTCGGCCGGCCTGGTGTAGTGCGGGTATTCCAGCAGCCCGGCCTCGAAACTCTCCTCCAGCGCAGCGTCGGCCGCCCCCATCACGCCGGGCAGCAGCCGGACCACCGCATCCAGCAGCGCCAGCGCCGCCGGCTCGCCACCCGACAGCACGAAATCGCCAAGGCTCACCTCCAGCGGCTGCCACTTGTCGATCACCCGCTGGTCGATCCCCTCATAGCGGCCGCACAGCAGGCGCAGCCCCGGCCCGGCGGCGAAGCCGCGGACCATCGCCTGGTCCAGCCGCCGGCCGCGCGGCGACAGCAGCAGCAGCGGCCCCGGC
>CAZEQG010000143.1:0-7380 GCA_964514295.1 uncultured Alphaproteobacteria bacterium | reverse complement strand
CCGAGGGCCTGGAGGGCGCGCGCGAGCTGGCCCGGGTGTGGCCATCGGCCGCCCGCACCGGCCGGCGGCTGGCGGTCTAAGGGGGGAAGGCAGGCGGCCGCCGCGCGGCCGGGATTTCGGGAGGAAACATGAAAAGCACCGCGATCAGCATCGCCGGCGTCAGCAAGACCTACCGCGGCGGCGGGCGCGAGACCCTGGCCCTCGCCGCCATGGACCTGGAGATCGGCGACGGCGAGTTCGTCGCCATCGTCGGCCCCTCGGGCTGCGGCAAGTCGACCCTGCTGCGGCTGGTGGCAGGCCTGGTGCCGGCCAGTGCCGGGCGCATCATGGTGGGCGAGCGCGTGGTCGACGGGCCGTTCACCGATCTCGGCATCGTCTTCCAGCAGCCGATCCTGCTGGACTGGCGCACGGTGCTGGGCAATGTGCTGTTCCAGATCGACATGCGCGGGCTGCGGGTGGCCGACTACGAGGCGCGCGCGCGTGAACTCCTGGCCACCGTCGGCCTCGCCGAGTTTGCCGACCGCCGGCCCTATGAGCTGTCCGGCGGCATGAAGCAGCGCGCGGCGATCGCCCGCGCCCTGATCCACGACCCGCCGCTGCTGATGATGGACGAGCCCTTCGGCGCCCTCGACGCGCTGACCCGCGAGCAGATGCGCCTCGACCTGGAGCGGCTGTGGATGGCCACCGGCAAGACCGTGGTGTTCATCACCCATTCGATCGACGAGGCGGTTCTGCTGGCCGACCGGGTGGTGGTGATGTCGCCCCGCCCGGGCCGCATCGAGACCATCCTGGACATCGACCTGCCCCGCCCGCGCGGCCTCGACGCCCGCAAGGACCCACGCTTCGCCGAGGCGGCCGACGCGGTCACCCGCATCTTCCTGGCCCGCGGCGTGCTCCAGGGGGCTGTCGCGTGAAGGTGCTGGAGGCTGCCCTGGCCGAGGCACGGGCCGCCATCACGCCTGAGGCGGTGGCCGCGCTGGCCGGCGAGGTGACGGCCGCCCGCCGCTGCTTCCTCTACGGCGTCGGGCGGAACGGGCTGATGCTGCAGGCCTTCGCCATGCGCCTCCACCACCTCGGCCTGGAGGCGCCTTTCGTCGGCCAGCTCGCCACGCCGCCGATCGGGCCGGGCGATGTGCTGGTTCTGGCGGCGGCGCTGGGCAGCCTGCCGAGCGCCGATGCGATGGCGGCGGCGGCCGCACGGGCGGGCGCCCGGGTGGTGGTGATCACCGCGCGGCCGGAAAAGGTGCCGCTGGCCGATCTTAGAATAAACCTGCCGGCGCGCACGATGGAGGATGCCGGAACTGGTGCCCTGCCGCTCGGGTCAGGATTCGAGCTGGCACTTCACCTGCTCTGTGAAGTTGTCGTTGTTCATATACTTGAACAACGGAGGCTGACTGATGCCGATCTTGCAGCACGGCACGCCAACCTTCTGTAGGCTGCCTTAGAAGAATTGATCGATCTGTTGATCACCGGCCCGCGAGTCCAGTTTACGGGCCGGATCGCTTGGCATAGGCTCGCCGCTTCATGAGCGGAGGTGACCCATGACACTGAAGTCCAGCGCTGCAGCGTTCCTCGCCGGCGCCGTCCTGGCGGCGGGTCCGGCAATGGCCGGCAAGGATCTGTTCGTCATCGACCTGGCGAGCGAGCCGACCTCCCTCGACCCCCATGTCCAGTGGAACCCAGACAGCTACTACGTCTATCGGAACGTGTTCGACAATCTGGTCACGCGCAACGATGCCGGCGCCGTGGTGCCGGAGATCGCGACCTCCTGGCAGAAGCTGTCGGACAGCGAGATCGAGTTCACCCTGCGCAGCGACGCCGTGTTCCACGACGGCAAGCCGGTGACGCCCGATGACGTGGCGTTCTCGGTCAAGCGCATCACCAATCCCGCCTTCAAGAGCCCGCAGCTCGGCCAGTTCAACAAGATCACGGACGCCGTGGTGACCGGGCCGAACAAGGTGAAGCTGGTCACCGACGGCCCCTATCCGGCCCTGATGGCGCAGCTCGTGAAGCTGTCGGTGGTGCCGCGCCATGCCGTCACCGCCATGGGCGACACCCAGTTCAACCAGACGCCCCTTGGCAGCGGCCCGTACAAGTTCACCGGCTGGCAGCGTGGCGTGAAGGTGACGCTGGAGGCCAATGCCGGCTATTGGGGCGCCAAGGGCCCCTTCCCGCAGGTGGAATTCCGCGCCGTGCCGGATGCCGCCACCAGGGTGGCGAACCTGCGCGCCGGGCGCAGCGACCTGATCGTGACCATCAACCCCGACCATGCGGCCGAGCTGAAGGGCGATCCCAGGGTGAAGGTGCTGTCGGTGGTGACCGAGCGCGTGGCCTATCTGCGCCTCAACACCCTGGCCGGCCCGACGGCGAACCTGAAGGTGCGGCAGGCGATCGCGCATGCCATCGACAAGGCCGGGATCGTCGACAGCCTGCTTGGCGGCTATGACAAGCCCGCCAACATCATGGCGACCGAGGCGCATTTCGGCTATGTCCCCGGCTTCAAGGGTCATGCCTTCGATCCCGCCCGGGCCCGGCAGCTGGTGGCCGAGGCGGGCGATGCCGCCAAGGGCGAGCTGGTGCTGATCACCGCCCCGGTGTTCGACCAGCGCATCGTCCAGGCCCTGCAGCAGATGATTGCCGATGTCGGGCTCAATGTGCAGATCTCGCTGTCCGACATGCAGAGCTACCTGCGCCGCTCGCAGGGGCCGGCCGAGCAGGCGGGGTCGCTGGCCTTCGGGCGCTGGTCCTGCGCCTGCCAGGACCTCGACGGCGTGGTGCTGCCGCTGTTCCAGACCGGCTCGATCTGGTCAAAATTCAGCGACCCGGCAATGGACAAGGCGCTGATCGAGGCCCGCTCGACGCTGGATGACGCCAAGCGCCTCGCCGCCTACCGCCGGGTGCACGAGATCGTCGAGGCGCAGGTCCCGGCGGTGCCCCTCTATGAGGCCGCCGTCCTCTACGCCGCGCGCCGGGAGGTGGGCTGGCAGCCCACCGCCAATGAGAGCCTGTTCCTCAACCGCATGTCCTGGAAGGACTAGCGGCCGGCGGGCCGGGGCGGCAGCGCCCCGGCCCCCTGCCCGCGCCATCCCATGGCCGGCTATGTCCTGCGACGGCTGATCCAGGCGCTGGTGGCGATCATCGGCGTGGTGACGATCGTCTTCGTCATCCAGCGTCTGGCCGGCGACCCCACCCTGCTGATGGTGCCGGAAGGTGCCACCCGCGAGGAGATCGACAGCCTGCGCCGGGCGCTCGGCCTCGACCGGCCGATCCCGGTGCAGTTCGCCGACTATCTGGGCCAGCTCGCACGCCTCGACCTCGGCAGCTCGCTGCGCCAGAACGTGCCGGTCGCCGAAATCATCGCCTCGCGCCTGCCCTACACCGTGTGGCTGGCGCTGGCGGCCCTGGTGGTGGCGCTGGGCATCGGGCTGCCCGCCGGGGTGATCATGGCAATGCGCCGCGGCAGCCGCATCGAGCGCGTGCTGATGGGCGTGGTGCTGGTTGGCCAGTCGATGCCCACCTTCTGGTCGGGCATCATGATGATCCTGCTGTTCGCGGTGTTCTGGGGGGTGCTGCCGCCGTCGGGCGCCGACAGCCCGCAATCGGTGCTGCTGCCGGCGGTCGCCCTGGGGGCGCTGACCATGGCGACCTTCGCGCGCATCACCCGCACCGCGGTGCTGGACGAGCTGGCCAAGGAATATGTCCGCACCGCCCATGCCAAGGGCCTGCTGCCCACCCGCGTGCTGCTGCGCCATGTGATGACCAATGCCGCCATCCCCGTGGTCACCATCGCCGCGCTGGAGCTGGCGAACCTTCTGGCCGGGGCGGTGATCGTGGAGACCGTGTTCGCCTGGCCCGGGCTCGGCCAGCTCGCCGTGCAGTCGATCGAGGCGCGCGACTTCCCGATCGTCCAGGGCGTGGTGCTGCTGGGTGCCGCCACCACCGTCGCCCTCAATCTCGGGGCCGATCTGGTCTATGGCGCCATCGACCCGCGCATCCGCATGGATGGGTCGGCATGACCGCGCCGGGCTGGCTGGTGGCGCTGTGGCGCGACTGGGTGCGGCCGGTCTGGCCGTTCTGGCTGATCTTCCTGGCTTTCGCCGCGATCGCCGTGCTCGCGCCCTGGATCGCGCCCAACGACCCCTTCCGGCAGAACCTGCTGGCCCGCCTGCGCCCGCCGGGCAGCGAGGCGCGCGGCGTCTTCTACCTGCTCGGCACCGACGAGATCGGCCGCGACCTGCTGAGCCGCCTGTTCTACGGCGCCCGCGTGTCGCTGCTGGTGGCGATTGCGGGGGTCGCCTTCTCGGCCGCGCTGGGCGGGGTGCTGGGGGTGATCGCGGGCCTCGCCCGCGGTGCCGCCGAGGTGATCATCATGCGCCTGGTCGACATGGTGCTGTCGATCCCGGCCATCCTGCTGGCGATCGTGCTGGTGGCGGTGCTGGGGCCGGGGCTCGACAAGGTGATCCTGGTGCTGGGGCTGACGCGCTGGCCGCGCTTTGCCCGGGTCGCCTATGCCTCGACGCTCTCCGTGGCGGCCCTACCCTTCGTGCGGGTGGCGCGCTTCAACGGCGTGTCGATCGGCCGCCTGGTGTTCCGCCACATCCTGCCCAACATCGCCGGGCCGCTGGTGGTGGTGGCGACGCTGGAGTTCGGGCTGATGATCCTGTTCGAGGCCGGCCTCAGCTTCCTTGGCCTCGGCGTGCAGCCGCCGGTGCCAAGCTGGGGCTCGATCCTGGCCACCGGACGCAACTACCTGGGCAGCGCCTGGTGGATCGCCACCCTGCCGGGCCTGAGCCTGTTCCTGCTGGCGCTGTCGGTGAACATGATCGGCGACCACCTGCGCGACCGCCTGGACCCGCGGGGACGCGCCTGAGGAGGATGGCAATGGACTGGAGCGAGCATTTCGCCGGCAAGGCGGCGGTGGTGACGGGGGCGGCGGGCGTGATCGGCCGCTTCCTGGTGGAGGGCTGCCTGGCGGCCGGCATGAAGGTGATGGCGAGCGACCGCGACGCCGCCGCGCTCGCCGATCTGGCCGGGCGGGGCTGCGCCACCCATCTGACCGAGCTGACCGAGGCCGCCTCGATCGAGGCGCTGGTCGCCGCCACCGCCGATGCCTTCGGCGCCCCCGACCTGGTGGTCAACAACGCCGGCGTCTATCCCAGCGGCTTCCTCCTCGACATTCCCGCCGCCGAGTGGGACCGCATCATGGATGTGAACCTGCGCGCGCCCTTCCTGGTGTCGGCCGGCTTCGCCAAGGCGATGATCGCGGCCGGCAAGGGCGGCAGCATCATCAACATCTCCAGCGGCGCCTCGCGCAAGATGCGCCGCAGCGTGGTGCCCTACTGCGTGTCCAAGACCGCGCTCGACCGGCTGACCAAGGGGTTTGCGATCGAGCTGGCGGAATTCGGCATCCGGGTGAACGCGGTGGAGCCCGGCTTCGCGCCGGGATCGACAGCAAGCCCGCTGACCGACGAGCATGTCGCCGGCACCCTGGCGCAGATCCCGCTCGGCCGCGGCACCAGCCGGGAGGACGTGGTGAACGCCGTGCTGTTCGCCGCCTCGCCGCTGGCCGGCTACATGACCGGCGGCACCATCACCGTCGACGGCGGCAACTCCATCGGCAGCCTTGCGGTCTATCAGGCCAAGAAGAGGCCGCTGTGAGCGCCCGCTACGAATGGCCGGCGGGCAAGTCCTGCGCCGTGGTGTTCTCGGCCGATGTCGATGCCGAGAGCCCGATGCTGTGGACCCACCGCGGCAGGCAGATCGGCTATCTGGGGGAGCTGGAGCAGCGCCGCTTCGGCCCCCGCCAGGGCCTGTGGCGCATCCTCGACATGATCGAGGGCGAGGGGCTGCGCGGCAGCTTCTATGTCCCCGGCGTGGTGGCCGAGACCTATCCGGCGATCCTGCCCGAGCTGGTCCGCCGCGGCCACGAGATCGGCCTGCACGGCTACTACCACGAGCGCGCCGACCAGGCGAGCGATGCCCAGACCCTGGCCTGGATCGACCGTTCCGCCGCCCTGTTCGAGGCGCAGACCGGCCGGCGCCCGCGCGGCTACCGCTCGCCCTCCTGGGAACTGTCGGTCGCCATGCCCGGGCACCTGAAGGCCCGCGGGCTCGCCTATGACAGCTCGCTGATGGGCTTCGACCACCCCTACACCATCGACGGCCTGCCGGAAGTGCCGGTCCAATGGCTGGTGGACGACGCCATCTACTTCAAGTTCGCCGGCAATGGCAGCGATCGCGGCGCCCCCATCGCCCCGCACCTGGTGCTGGAGAGCTGGCTTGCCGAGTATCGGGCGATGCGCGAGTTCGGCGGGCTGTTCATGATCACCATCCACCCCTGGATCAGCGGCCGCGGCCAGCGCGTGCTGATGCTGCGCGAGCTGATCCGCACCATCGGGCGCGACAGCGACGTGTGGTGGGCCACCGCCGAGGAGGTGGCGGACTGGCATGCGGCTTCGGCCAATGCCGGGCGCTTTGCCGTGACCGCGGCCGGTGCCGGCATCGACCCCGAGCGGGAAGCCCACCCTTGAGCCAGCCGCTGCTCGCCGTCGAGGACCTGACGATCGCGATCGCCGGCGTGCCGGTGGTCGATGGCGTGTCCTTCCGCGTGGCGCCGGGCGAGACCCTGGCGATCGTCGGCGAGAGCGGCTGCGGCAAGACCATGACGGCGCTGGCGGTGATGGGGCTGCTGCCGGTGGCCGCCCGGCGCACCGCCGGGCGGGTGGCCCTTGAGGGGACCGAGCTTACCGGCCTTGATGCCGAGGCGCTGCGGCGGCTGCGCGGCGACCGGCTGGCGATGATCTTCCAGGAGCCGGTGGCCTCGCTGAACCCGCTGCTGACCGTCGGCGAGCAGTTGACCGAGACCCTGAAGGCCCATCGCGACATCGACGAGCGCAGCGCCCGGGCGGAGGCGCTGCGCATGCTTGCCGCCGTTGGCATCCCCGAGCCGGCCATGCGCCTGACGCAATATCCCTTCGAGCTGTCGGGCGGCATGTGCCAGCGGGTGATGATCGCGACCGCCCTGATCTGCGGCCCCCGCCTGCTGATCGCCGACGAGCCGACGACCGCGCTCGACGTCACCATCCAGGCCCAGATCCTGGCCCTGCTGAAGCGCCTGCGCGACGACACCGGGGCGGCGGTGCTGCTGATCACCCACGACATGGGCGTGGTCGCCGAGCTGGCCGACCGGCTGGTCGTCATGTATGCCGGGCGCGTCGCCGAGGCGGGGCGCACCGCCGATGTCTTCGCCGCCCCGGCCCATCCCTATACGCGGCGCCTGCTGTCGGCGATCCCGCGCCTGGACGGGCCGCGCAAGACCCGGCTCGCCACCATCGACGGGGTGGTGCCGGACAGCCGCGACTGGCCGGCCGGCTGCCGCTT
>CAZEQG010000142.1:0-7384 GCA_964514295.1 uncultured Alphaproteobacteria bacterium | reverse complement strand
AGCCGCGTGGCGGCATGGTGGCGGCCGAGGCCGTCGCCGGCATCGCCGTCACCTATGCTGCCGGTGCCCCGGCCGGGCCCGTCTATCCCTTCGTCGACCTGCTGCTGGCCGGGCTCCACGACGCCGGCACGGCGGTGGCGCGGAGCTAGCGGGCGGCAGCGCGCCGCCCTCAGCGCGGCAGTTCGAGGCGGGTGAGATGGGCGAACACCCAGCCGAGCAGGTTCTCGGTCTCGAAGCGCACCGGGATCCACATCTCCGAGCGTTCCGGACGGGCGACCCAGAGATAGGCCGGCGCCGGCTCCGGCGAGGCCAGGCGCCAGCGCGAACCCTTGTACTGGCCGGCGATGGCGTCGTAGTGCACCTGGCATTTCACGGCCGGCCCGGCATAGACGCCATAGTCGCCCTTCGCCAGGGTTTCCTCGGCAACCGGGGTGAAGGCAAGATCATAGCGCCGCCGCCCGTCGAACACCGGCACCCGCCAGGTGCAGGGTGGTGCGGCGGCATTGGCGCCCTGGTTGACGAACAGCACGGCGCTGATCGGATCGACCGTGCCGCCCCACAGCGCCTCGGGCACCGGATCGCGGTCGGCGGGATCGTCCGGCGGGTCGAGCTTGACCGAGGTTGGGCGCAGCCCGTCATAGCGGATTTCGAGCTGGCGCGGATCGCCGCGCCACACGCCCTGCTGGGAATGCAGGCGCGGCCGCAGGCTGCCGCCGGCAATCTCGCCTTCCGACAGCGAGCGCTGGCGGAAGCTCGTGAACCAGTCCGCCATCCCCTGGGTGCGCAAGGTGGTTTCCACCCGGTAAGCCTGGGGCGCCAGGCGGGCCGTGGTGTCGATCGTCATGATGCGCAAGCCGCCGGCATAGATGTCGACGCCGATGGCGATGTCGCGCGTCGTCGCGGCCGAGGGCGCCGCCATGCCGGCGGCGAGGCCACCAAGGATCAGCGCGGCCAGATGCCTGTGCAATCCGTGCATGGTCCGCTCCCTCGCGTCCGGCGCCCCCGGACAGGAAATC
This sequence comes from uncultured Alphaproteobacteria bacterium, assembly GCA_964514295.1. Classification (GTDB taxonomy): domain Bacteria; phylum Pseudomonadota; class Alphaproteobacteria; order CAZEQG01; family CAZEQG01; genus CAZEQG01. The sequence goes on along the minus strand of CAZEQG010000142.1, from coordinate 6,368 downwards.
GCTCGCCATCCCGGCCTGTCAAGGTCGCGCGCCTTGCTCTTTGCGAGCAGATGCCGCTAGAGTACGCGCGAAAGCGGGCCGGAATGCTGCGTGCGCAACATAACCGCCCGGAATCCGATCAGCACCGCCACGCAATGATGTGGTGCGTGCGCGGTCTGACGACAACAGGGAGGTATAGATGCGGGCATATTCCATTGCGAAATCCGCGCTGGCGGCGGCGGTGATCGGCGGCCTGGCGCTGGGTCTGTCGGCCGGCGCCGCCGAGGCGCAGGACAAGCGCGTCCGGGTGCAGATCGGCAGCACCTATCCGGCCAGCATGGCCCAGCTCGGCACGCTGGGCGTGGCCCTGGCCGACAAGCTGAAGAAGGTTTCGGGCGGCAGCATCGACGCGCGCTTCAACGAGCCGGGCGCCCTGGTGCCGGCGCTGCAGGTGTTCGACGCCATCTCGGCCGGCTCGCTGGATGGCGGCTGGTCCACGCCGGGCTACTGGACCGGCAAGGACGTGACCTTCGCCGTCTTCGCCTCGGTGCCCTTCGGGCCGGGGGCGGGCGAGTACCTCGCCTGGCTCGACTACGGCGGCGGCGAGAAGATGATGCAGGAGCTGTATGCCGAGTACAAGATCGTCAGCCACATCTGCGGCATCATCGCGCCCGAGGCGTCCGGCTGGTTCCGCAAGGAAATCAACTCGGTGGACGACCTGAAGGGCCTGAAGATGCGGTTCTTCGGGCTCGGCGCCAAGGTGATGGAGAAGATGGGTGTGGCCACCCAGCTGATCGCCGGCGGCGAGATCTACCAGGCGCTCCAGCTCGGCTCCATCGACGCCACCGAGTTCTCGATGCCGGCGATCGACCTCAGCCTCGGCTTCCACCAGGTGGCGAAGTACTACTACTTCCCCGGCTGGCACCAGCAGTCGACCACTTTCGACTTCATGCTGTCGCAGGCGAAGTGGAACGAGATGTCCGACACCCAGAAGGCGCAGGTCCGCGCCGTCTGCGGCGACAACATCCGCCAGGGCTTTGCGGAGGGCGAGGCGATCCAGTTCAAGGCGCTGCAGGAACTGCAGTCCAAGGGCGTCAACATCAAGCAGTGGTCGCCGCAGATCCTGGCCACCCTCAGCAAGGCCTGGGACGAGGTGGTGGTCGAGGAGAGCGCCAAGAACCCGAAGTTCAAGCGCGCCTGGGATTCGCTGACGCAGTTCCGCGCCAACTACAAGGTGTGGAAGGACATCGGCTACCTGAAGTAGGCCACAGCCTTCGGTCGTGATGGTCGCGCCGCCGGAAGGGGTCTTCCGGCGGCGCATTCCTGATGGGGGCGCGATGCCCGGGGGGATGCCGATGCAGGGCCTGGTTAGTGCAAGTGACCGCATCGACGCGGTGGTCGAGCGGATCGGCAAGGTTGCGGCCTGGCTGTTCCTGGCCGACATGATCGTGATCTGCTTCGACGTGGTGACGCGGAAGTTCTCGATCCAGATCCCCGGCTTCGGGTCGACGCGGCTGCAGGAGCTGGAGTGGCACATCCACACAGCGCTGTTCGCCTTCTGGCTCGGCCTTACCTACATCAAGAACGGCCATGTCCGCATCGACGTGTTCACCAGCAACCTGCCCGAGCGTACCAAGGCCGTGCTGGAGGTGCTGGGCTGCCTGATCTTCGCGCTGCCCTACTGCCTTCTGGTCGTCTATTACGGCTGGGACTTCTTCGAGCGCTCCTGGGTGCAGAACGAGTATTCCGATGCGCCGACCGGCCTGCCGGCGCGCTACATCATCAAGGGCATCCTGTTCCTCGGCCTGATCGTGCTGCTGGCCAGCGTGGTGTCGGTGCTGATGCGCAAGCTCGCCTTCCTGGGCGGCGCCACGATGACGCAACAAGCGCCGGCACGGCACTGACGGGGGGCGGGAAATGTCGCAGGAGATGTTTTACTGGATAGGTGATCACCTGTCGGTGATCATGTTCTTCGCCCTGGCCTTCATTCTGTTCTGTGGCTACCCCGTCGCCTTCGTGCTCGGCGGCGTCGGGCTCGGCTTCGGCCTCATCGGCTACTATTTCGAGGTCTTCCAGCTCGTCCAGTTCTTCAACGTGCTGCCGCGCATCTGGGGCACCGTGGCGCAGAACCAGGTGCTGGTGGCGATCCCGATGTTCGTGTTCATGGGCACCATGCTGGAGAAATCCGGCGTGGCCGACGATCTGCTGCACTGCCTGCAGGTGCTGCTGCGCCGGGTGCCGGGCGGGCTTGCCATGTCGGTGACGCTGATGGGCACGATCATGGCCGCCTCCACCGGCATCGTCGGGGCCACGGTGGTGATGCTCACCCTGATCGCCCTGCCGGCGATGATGGAGCGCAACTACAACAAGGAACTGGCGGTCGGCACCATCGCCTCGGCCGGAACGCTGGGCATCCTGATCCCGCCCTCGATCATGCTGGTGATCATGGGCGACCTGCTGCAGATCCCGGTCGGCACGCTGTTCACGGCGACGGTGATCCCGGGCCTGCTGATGTCGTCGATGTTCATCATCTACATCCTCGTCGTCTCCTCGGTGTTCAGGCACTGGGCGCCGCCCCTGCCCAAGGACATGGGGCCGCAGAATGCCCGCGAGATGTGGGCGATGATCTTCAAGAGCTTCCTGCCGCCCTCCTTCCTGATCTTCCTGGTGCTGGGCTCGATCTTCTTCGGCTGGGCGACGCCGACAGAGGCCTCCGGTGTGGGCTGTTTCGGGGCCATCCTGCTGGCGCTGTTCAACCGGCGCCTGAACATGAAGGTGCTGCAGGAGGTGCTGGAGAATTCGGCCCTGACCAACGGCATGGTGTTCTTCATCTTCTTCGGCGCCACCCTGTTCTCCTACGTCTTCCGCGCGCTTGGCGGCGACGATGTGATGAACGAGATCCTGCGCGCCGCCGGCATCGATACCGGCTGGGAGATCCTGATCTTCCTGATGGTGCTGGTGTTCATCCTGGGGTTCTTCTTCGATTGGATCGAGATCTGCCTGATCGTGCTGCCGATCTTCGCCCCGATCCTGAAGAAGGTGGATTTCACGCATCACCTCGGCGACGAGCCGAAATACTTCCTGGTGTGGTTCGCCGCCCTGATCGCGGTGAACCTGCAAACCGCCTTCCTTACCCCGCCCTTCGGCTTCACGCTGTTCTACATGAAGGGAACCGTGCCGCCCTCGATCAACATGGGCCACATCTATCGCGGCATCATTCCCTTCGTGCTGCTGCAGATCACCGGGCTCGGGTTCTGCATCGCCTTCCCGGAGGTGGTGCTGTGGCTGCCGACGGTGACCGGCTTCTTCGACTGACGGGCGACTTCGCCCGACCCGCGATCAGCGCCGGGCCAGCGCCACGCCGACAGCGGCCAGCGCCAGCCCGGCCAGCGCCGCCGGCCCCAGCCGCTCGTCGAACATCGCGTAGGCCAGCACCGCGGTGCAGGGCGGCACCAGGAAGAACAGGCTGGCGGTGCGCGCCGCTTCCCCGCGCCGCACCAGGATCCACAGCAGGGTGACGGCGCCGATCGACAGCACCAGCCCCAGCCAGGCCAGCGCCAGGATGAAGTCCGGATGCCAGTCGATGGCGCCGGTCTCCAGGGTCAGGCTGAGGGCGCCGACGAAGGCGGCCGCCGCCGCGTACTGCACGGCCGAGCCCGACAGCAGGTCCATCTCGGCGCAGAAGCGCTTCTGGTAGAGCGTGCCCGCCGTGATGCCGGCGAGCGCGACCACGCACAGCCAGATGCCCCACAGGTCGAAGCCGTCGAACAGGCTGCCGCCGGCCGGCGCCAGCTTTTCCGACAGCACGAGCAGCACCCCGGCAAAGCCCAGCAGCAGGCCGCACCATTGCCGGCGGCTGACGCTCTCGCCCAGTAGCGGCCCCACCACCGCGGCGGTCACCAGCGGCTGCAGCCCGACGATCAGCGCCGTCAGCCCCGCCGGCACGCCGCGCGCGATGGCGGCGAACACGCCGCCGAGATAGAGCCCGTGCAGCAGCACCCCGACCACCGCCAGATGCGGCAGGGCCCGGCGCGACGGCCAGGGTGTGCGCAGCAGCAGCGCCAGCGGGGCCAGCAGCGCCACCACGAGTGCGAAGCGCACGGCAAGAAAGGTGAAGGGCTCGGCATGTGGCAGGCCGAGCCGGGCGCCGAGAAAGCCGGTGCTCCACAGCACGACGAAGGTGCCGGGCAGCAGGGCGAGGGAAAGCGAGCGCATCGGCGGGGCCGCCCTGGTCAGTGAAGCTGTTCCTTGGTCTTCAGGAAGGTCAGTGCCGGCCAGTCCTGGGCCGCGCGGTCGAGATGCCAGGCATTGCGGGCCAGGAACACCGGGGCGCCGTCATGGTCCTCGGCGGTGTCGCCGCGGTTGCCGTCGAGAAACTCCTTCACGGCGCGCGGATCGCCCTCGATCCAGCGGGCCGTGTGCAGGGCCGTCGGCTCGAACTTCACCGGCACGTCGAATTCGCTGCGGATGCGGTCGGCCAGCACGTCGAACTGCAGCGGCCCGACCACGCCCACGATCCAGCCCGTGCCGCCCAGCCGCGGCTTGAACACGCGGGCCCCGCCCTCCTCGGCGATCTGCACCAGCGCGCGCTCCAGATGCTTGGCCTTCATCGGATCCTCGGCGCGCACCCGCTGCAGATGCTCGGGCGCGAAGCTGGGGATGCCGGTGAAGGTCAGCGCCTCCCCCTCCGACAGCACGTCGCCGATGCGCAAGCTGCCGTGATTGGGGATGCCGATGATGTCTCCGGCGTAGGCTTCCTCGGCGATCTCGCGTTCCTGGGCCATGAACAGCATGGCGTTGTGGAGGGCGAGCTGCTTGCCGCTGCGCGCATGGGTCAGCCGCATGCCGCGACGGAAGCGGCCGGAGCACAGGCGCATGAAGGCCACGCGGTCGCGGTGCTTGGGGTCCATGTTTGCCTGGATCTTGAACACGAAGCCGCTCAGCGTCGGCTCTTCGGGGTCGACCCGGCGGGTGACCGCGGGCTGCGGGCGCGGCGGCGGGGCGATGGCGGCCAGGCCGTCGATCAGCTCCTTCACGCCGAAATTGTTCACCGCCGAGCCGAAGAACACCGGCGTCATGGTGCCGCTGCGATAGGCGTCGAGATCGAAGGGCGGGCAAAGCTCGCGCACCATCGCCACCTCCTCGCGCAGCCGGGCGGCGGCGGCGGGCGGCAGCAGGGCATCGAGCTTGGGATCCTCCAGGCCGCTCACCGTCTCGGCCCGCGCCACCGCGGCGGCGTCGCCCTTGCGCGGCACCAGCACCAGCCGGTCGCCGCGCAGGTCATAGCAGCCAAGGAAATCCTGGCCCATGCCGATTGGCCAGCTCGCCGGGGTCACTTCGAGGGCGAGGGTCTTCTCGATCTCATCCATCAGGTCCAGGGGCTCGCGGCCCTCGCGGTCCATCTTGTTGACGAAGGTGATGATCGGCACGTCGCGCAGGCGGCAGACCTCGAACAGCTTGCGCGTCTGCTCCTCGATGCCCTTTGCGGCGTCGAGCACCATCACCGCCGAGTCGACGGCGGTCAGCGTGCGGTAGGTGTCCTCGCTGAAATCCTCGTGGCCCGGCGTGTCCAGCAGGTTGAAGGTGCAGCCGGCATAGTCGAAGGTCATGACCGAGGCGGTGACCGAGATGCCGCGCTCGCGCTCCACCTTCATCCAGTCCGAGCGGGCGCGCCGCTGTTCGCCGCGCGCCTTCACCATGCCGGCCATCTGGATGGCGCCGCCGAACAGCAGCAGCTTTTCGGTGAGCGTCGTCTTGCCGGCATCGGGATGGGCGATGATGGCGAAGGTGCGCCGGCGCGCGATCGCCTCGGCCAGGGACTCGGTCATATGGCTACAGTAGCTTTCCTTCGAGGGGGTTGCGGCCGTCGCGATCTTCGACCTCGATCACCCAGAGATCGGCGTCGCGGGCCACGGCGCGGCTGATATAGGCATCGGCCTCGGCCTCCGGGACCAGTTCGCCGCCAAGGGCACCGAGCCAGCCGGGCCGGCCCTCGGCATCGCGCGCCTGGGTCAGCACCCGGCAGCCGGGCCCGAGCAGGTTGATCTTCACCACCACGCTGCCGCCCCGCGCGTCGCCGCGCCGCAGCACGAAGGCAGGCCGGCCTTCGGCGTTCAGCCGCCGGAGCTGCGCCATCAGCCAGAAATCCGTCGGCAGCCGGTCTTCCATTGCGGCTGCTTGTAACCGCCGGGCCCGCCGCAAGGCGAGCCTGAAATCTGCTGGAGCCACGCATGACACCTTTGCAGCGCCGGCTGGCCGCATCGGCCCGCCGGCTGATCACCCGCCATGGCGAACCCGTGACCCTCACGCGCATGCCGGCGGCGGCCGCGCCCGCACCCTACCGGCATTCCGCCGGTGCCGCCGTGCCGCAGGCGCTGCGCGCCGTCCTG
>CAZEQG010000141.1:0-7402 GCA_964514295.1 uncultured Alphaproteobacteria bacterium | reverse complement strand
GGCGGCGCGGCCAGGGCGCCGATCAGGTGCAGGATGCGCCGGATGCCGGCCTCGCAGGCGCGCAGGGCCGCCGGCGTCACCTGCCCGCCGCCGCCAAGCTCAGTGCCCATATAGACCAGTCCCCGGCGGTCGGCGCCGGCGGTCAGCGTCTGGTCCGCACCCTGGGCGGCGCGCGACAGGTAGGCGATGGGCGCCCCGAAGGCGCGGACCAGGGCCACCACCTGCGCCAGCTTCGCCGGGTCGTCATAGCGCCGTCCCAGGGCCGCCGGCACATACATCAGGGAGGAGCCGCCGGAATGGAAGTCGAAGGCGTGGGTTGCCCGCGCCATCAGCACATTTTCCACGAACCAGGCGATCTGCTGCGTGACCGTGCCATTGGCATCTCCCGGGAAGCTGCGGTTGAGATTGCCCTGGTCGATCGGCGATGTGCGGGTGCCTGCCATCGCGGCCGGGAAGTTCAGCGACGGCAGGATGACGAGACGTCCGCGCACCTCGCCAGGGTCCAGCTCGCGGATCAGGCGGCCGAGGGCGACCTGCCCCTCATACTCGTCGCCATGGTTGCCGGCGGTCAGCAGCACCACCGGCCCCGGGCCGTTGGCGATGGTGGCGACCGGCAGCGGAATGAAGCCATAGGCCGAGCGGTGGACCGAATGGGGGATGCGGATGAAGCCGGTGCGCTTGCCCTCGCCGACGAACAGGTCGAACTCGGGCACCAGACGGGATGACATTGCAGGCTCCTTCAGGCGAAGTGGCAGGCGGCGCGCTGGCCGTCGTCCAGCTCCCGCAGGGCCGGCGTCTCGGTCCGGCAGCGGTCGGCGGCGACGGGGCAGCGGGTATGGAAGGCGCAGCCGGGCGGCGGGTTGGCGGGGCTCGGAATCTCGCCGGCCAGCACCACCGGCACCTGGCGGCGCCGCGGGTCGGGCAGCGGCACCGCCCCCAGCAGGGCCTTGGTGTAGGGATGGCGCGGGCTGGCGTAGACCTTGCGCTTGTCGCCGATCTCGACGATGCGGCCGAGATACATCACCGCCACCCGGTCGGCCATGTGCTTCACCACGCCGAGATCATGGGCGATGAACAGGTAGGCAAGCCCGAACTCGGCCTGGAGGTCCTTCATCAGGTTGATGATCTGGGCCTGGATCGAGACGTCGAGGGCGGAGACCGGCTCGTCGCACACGACGAAGCGCGGCTTGAGCGCGAGTGCCCGCGCGATGCCGATGCGCTGGCGCTGGCCGCCGCTGAACTCGTGCGGATAGCGCCCGGCATAGGCCTGGGGCAGGCCGACCAGATCGAGGAGCTGGCGCACCCTGGCCGGGCGCCCCGGCTCGCCATGGATGCGCAGCGGCTCGTCCAGGATCTCGGCCACCGTCATGCGCGGGTCGAGCGAGCCGTAGGGATCCTGGAAGATGATCTGCATGTCGCGCCGGCGCGCCCGCATCGCCTCCGGCGCCAGGGCCAGCAGGTCCTCCCCCTCGAAGCGCACGCTGCCGGCGGTGGCCTCCACCAAGCGCAGCACCAGCCTTCCGGTCGTGGTCTTGCCGCAGCCAGATTCGCCGACCAGCGCCAGCGTCTCCCTGGCGGCGAGATGGAAATCCACCCCGTCCACCGCCTTCACCGCCCCCACCTGGCGCGGGAACAGCACGCCCTCGCGGATCGGGAAATGCTTCTTGAGGCCGGCGACCTCCAGCAGCGGCCCGGTCATGGTGCGACCTTCAGGCAGGCCGCCCGGTGGCCGCCGCCGAGATCGACCGGCGCCGGCAGGTTTGCCCGGCAGGCCGCATCGGCCTTCGGGCAGCGCGGGTGGAAGCGGCAGCCCGCCGGCATCGCCGACAGCGGCGGCACGGCGCCGGGGATCACCGGCAGCCGGTCGCGGTCATGGTCGAGGGCGGGGATGCTCTCCAGCAGCAGCGCAGTATAGGGATGGGCCGGGGCGCCGAACACCTGCTCCACCGGCCCTTCCTCGACGATCCGGCCGGCATACATCACGATCACCCGGTCAACCACCTGGGCGACCACGCCGAGATCGTGGGTGATCAGGATCATCGCCATGCCAAGCTCGCGCTGCAGGCCGGCCAGCAGCGCCAGGATCTGGGCCTGGATGGTCACGTCCAGCGCCGTGGTCGGCTCGTCGGCGATCAGCAGCTTCGGCCGGCAGGCCAGCGCGATCGCGATCATCACCCGCTGGCGCATGCCCCCCGACAGCTCGTGGGGGTAGCGGTCGAGCCGGCTTTCCGGGTCGGAGATGCCGACCTGGCGCAGCAGGGTCAGCGCCTGGGCGCGGGCGGCGGCCCGGCCGATCCCCTCATGCGCGCGCAGGGTCTCGGCGATCTGCTCGCCCACCGTGAACACCGGGTTCAGCGCCGTCATCGGCTCCTGGAAGATCATCGCCATCTCGGGCCCGCGCAGCTCGTTCAGCACCCCCTCCGGCAGCCCCACCACTTCGCGCCCGGCATAGCGGATGCTGCCCGAGACTTCGCCCGGCGGGCTCGGCACCAGCCCCAGCAGCGACAGCGCGGTCACCGACTTGCCCGATCCCGATTCGCCGACGATGCCCAGCGTGTCGCCGGGCGCCAGGGTGAAGGACAGGCCGTCCACCGCCACCTGGCCCCGGCCGAAGCCGATGGTCAGGCCGGACACGCTCAGCAGCGGCTCAGCCATGCTGCACCCGCAGCCGCGGATCCAGAACGTCGCGCAGGCCATCGCCCAGCAGGTTCAGGCCCAGCGCCGTCAGCGCGATCGCAATGCCCGGGAACAGCGCGATCAGCGGCGCCTCGCGCAGATAGTCCTGCCCCTCGGCGATCATGTTGCCCCAGGTCGGGGTCGGCGGCGGCGGGCCGACGCCAAGGAAGCTGAGGATCGATTCCGCCAGCACCGCATAGGCGAAGATGAAGGTGAGCTGGACGATCAGCGGCGCCAGGCTGTTGGGCAGCACATGCCGCCAGATGATCCAGCCGTGCCGGGCGCCGCAGGCAAGGGCCGCCTGGACATACTCCATCTCGCGCACCACCAGCACGGTCGAGCGCACGATGCGCGCCGTGCGCGGGGTATAGACCGCCGACAGCGCGATCACCGCGTTCACTGCCGAGGGGCCGAGGGCAGCCGCGATGGCGATCGCCAGCAGGATCGCCGGAAAGGCCATCAGCGCGTCCATCGCCCGCATCAGCGGCCCGTCCAGCCGGCTGAAATAGCCGGACATCAGGCCGATCAGCGTGCCGGCGACGCCGGTCACCACCACCACCGCGAAGCCGATGCCGAGCGACAGCCGCGCGCCGTAGACCAGGCGGCTCCAGATGTCGCGGCCGTAATTGTCCGTGCCGAGCAGGAACTGCCACTCTGGCGTGCGGAAGCGGAAGCGGAAATGCATCCGCTCGGGCGCCGCGGTGGCCAGAAGATCGGCGAACACCGCCATCGCCAGCACGATGCCGAACAGCACGGCGCCGATCACGAACAGGCGGTGGCGCAGCAGCCGGCGCCACAGCGCCGGCGGGCGGGCCGGCACGCCCTCGGCGGGATCAGCCGCGGCCATGCTTCACCCGCGGGTCGATGGCGGCATAGATCAGGTCGACGGCGAGGTTGAGCAGCACCAGGGTTGCCGCCGTCACCAGAAGACCGCCCTGGATCACCGGATAGTCGCGCCCGAAGATGGCGGTGGCGAGCAGCCGGCCCATGCCGGGAATGGAATAGACGGTCTCGATCACCACCGAGCCCGACAGCAGCAGGCCGAAGCTGATGCCGATGACGGTGACCACCGGCACGGCCACGTTCTTCAGCGCGTGCTTGCCCACCACCAGGAGCGGCGGCAGGCCCTTGGCACGGGCGGTGCGCACATAGTCCTGGCGCAGCGTCTCCAGCATGGTCGCCCGGGTGATGCGCGCCAGCAGCCCGATCTGCAGCAGGGCCAGCGAGAAGCCCGGCAGGATCAGGCACTGCACCCAGCCCCAGGGATCATCGGCAAACGGGATGTAGCCGCCGGCCGGCAGCAGGTCGAGCCAGACGCCGAAGAGCACGATCAGCATCAGCGACAGCCAGAAATTCGGCACCGACACGCCGATCAGCGCCATCGTCAGCACCGCCGTGTCGATCCAGGAATTGGCGCGGAGCGCGGCGATGACGCCGGCCGGCACGCCGATCAGCACGGTCAGCAAGAGCCCGAAGCCGGCCAGCGCCAGCGTCACCGGCACCCGCTCCACGATGGCCTGGCCGACCGGCCGGTTCAGCAGCAGCGAATGGCCGAGGTCGCCGCGCGCCATGCCGACATACCAGTCGCCGAGCCGCTCCACGAAGGGCCGGTTGAGGCCGAGGGCCTCGCGCACCCGGGCGATGTCGTCGTCGGAGGCGCTCTGCCCGGCGATGATGGTGGCCGGGTCGCCCGGCACCAGATGCATGATCGAGGCCGCGATCAGCGTCACCAGGAACAGCACGGGCACGGCCGACAGCAGCCGGCGGATGATGAATTCAGCCATGAACCGCGGTCATGGTCACGTGGGATTCCCTGGCGTTACGCAACTGTCGCGGCGCCGCCGCCGCGCCCTTCAGGCCACGCCCCCGGCCTGCTCCGCCGGGACCGGGGGTGATCGCACGGGTGCGCCCGGCCCCTCAGCCCTCCAGCCAGACGTTCCACATGCGCGGGATGCGATAGGGCACGAAGCCCTTCACATTGGCGCGGGCGGCCTGCTTGCGGGTGAGGTCGCCGAACTTCAGGAACAGCACCTGGTCGTAGACCCGCTCCTGGAACTTCGCGAAGGTGGCCTTGCGCGCCTCGAAGGTCTTGCCGGAGATCAGCTCGCTGTAGAGCTGGTCGATCACCGGATCGGCGGTGATCTGGTTCTTCTGCGGGCTGACCACATCCTTCAGCGCCGCGAAGGGGCCGACCGAGGGGCCGGTGCCCTGCCCGGTGAACCACAGGTTCCAGGCATTGCCGTCGCGCCGGCGGGCCATCGCGGTCGCCCAGTCGAACACGTCGACCCGGACCTTGAAGCCGGCCGCCTTGAGCTGTTCAGAGACCACCTGCGCCGCCTTGTACATGGACTGGTAGGAGGAGTTGGTGATGATCACCAGCTCCTCGCCCTTGTAGCCGGCCTCTGCCAGCAGCTTCTTGGCGCCGGCCGTGTCCTTCTTGTTGTAGTACTGGCCGCCGTCGGTCACGTAGTAGGGATTGCCCGGGTATTGCAGGCCGGGCTGCAGCACATAGGCCCCGTCGGTCGCGATCTCCATGATCTCCTCCATGTCGAGGGCGATCTGGAGGGCGCGGCGCACCCGGTTGTCGTCGGTCGGCGCCTTGGAATGGTTCACCCAGGCGCCATGCAGCCACCAGTTCTTCAGGTCGTAGATGGTCACCGCCTTGTTGCCGGCGATGCGCTTGGCCGATTCGGTCGGCAGGTCCTCGATGATGTGGAACTGGCCGGCCTCAAGCCCGGCCACGCGGGCACCCGGCTCCTTCACCAGCTTGAAGTCCACCTGGTCGAAGAACACTTCCTTGCGGCCGGCAAAGCCGTCGGTGCCCTTGTAGCGCGCATCGGGCACATAGCCTTCGAAGCGCTTCAGGCGGACATGGCTGTCGGGCTGCCATTCCACGAACTGGAAGGGCCCGGTGCCGATGATGTCGATCTTGCCGCCTTCCTTGTCCTTCTGCTCGGCGGGCAGGATGGCGAGCGGCGTGACGAAGCTCGACAGCTCGTCCAGGAACACCGGCACCGGCTTCGACAGCTTCAGCACGAAGGTGTGCGGATCGGGCGCGGTCATCTCGGCCACCGGCGCCAGCACCACCTTCTGCAGCGCCAGGCGCTGGTAGCGCTGGAAGCTGGCCAGCACGTCGGCCGAGGTCATTTCCTTGCCGTTGTGGAACTTCACGCCCTTGCGCAGGGTGAAGGTGTAGGTCAGCCCGTCCGGGCTTTCGGTGATCTTGTCCGCCAGCTCGGCCACGACGGCGTTGTTCTCGTCGCGGGTCACCAGGGTCTCGAAGATGTTCATCGCCACGTTGCGGGTGGAGATGGATGTCGAGAAGTAAGGATCGAGCGTCGGCGGCGGGGCCTCCTGCGCGAAGACGAGCATGGGGCTGCGCTTCTGCGCGGCGGCGGTGCCGGCGCCGAGCGCCAGCCCGGTGGCGAGCGGCAGGGCGAGCGCGAGTGCGAGCGTTTGTCGACGGTCCAGCATGTCCCCATCCCCGTTCTGGTCGTTCGTTCGGTGACAGAGGTTGCGCGCCGGGCCGCCGCATTGTCAACTTGCCGCCGGACAAAAATCGGCGGGGGTGCCAGGTGACCAGGCGGACCATGATCTTCAGCGACATCGACTATGACCGGCCCGGCCGCCAGGTGGACTGGCTGCATCTGCCGCATTCGGTGACGCGCTCGGCCTACGGCACCATCGCCATCCCGATCGCCTGTTTCAAGAACGGCAGCGGCCCGACCGTGTTCCTGATGGCCGGCAACCACGGCGACGAGTACGAGGGCCAGATCGCCCTGACGCGCCTGATCCGCGAGCTTGACGTCGGCCGCATCCAGGGCCGCGTCATCGTGATGCCGGCGGCGAACCTGCCGGCCGCCATGGAGGGCGCGCGCGTCAGCCCGATCGATGGCGGCAACCTGAACCGCGCCTTCCCCGGCGATCCCGAGGGCGGGCCGACCGCGCAGATCGCCCACTACATCAACACCGTGCTGTTCCCGCTGGCGGACTATCACCACGACATCCACTCCGGCGGCTCCTCGCTGGAATACCTGCCCTTCTGCTCGATGCGGCTGGGCAGCGACACGGCACTGAACGCCAGGGCGCTGGCCGCGCTGAAGGCGTTCAACGCGCCGCTCGGCTTCGTGTGGGCCTATTCGCCGGACAACCGGCTTTCCGCCGTCTCCGCCCTCAACCAGGGGGTGGTGTGCCTGGGCGGCGAGTTCGGCGGCAGCGGGCGGGTTTCGATCGAGGGCGTGCGCATCGTCGAGAAGGGGGTGCGCAACCTGCTGATCCATGCCGGCGTGATCGAGGGCGAGCCGGTGATCGGCGCGCCCACCCGGCTGGTCGAGCTGAAGGGGCGCGACTACTACGTCTATGCCCCGGACCACGGCCTGTTCGAGCCGTTCTGCGAGCTGGGCGACATGGTCTCGGCCGGCCAGCCCTGCGGCCAGGTGCATTTCGTCGACGATCCCGGCCGGCCGCCCGTGGTCTGCCACTTCCGCACCGATGGCATGGTGGCCTGCAAGCGCCATCCGGGCCGGGTGGTGCGCGGCGACTGCGTGGCCCATCTCGCCACCGACTACAAGGGCTGACGGCGATGCGCGCGCTCGCCCTCTGCCTGATGCTGCTGGCCGCCGCCTGTGCCACCCCCGGCCCGCAGCCCCCGCCGCCCTTCCTGGTGTTCTTCGCGCCGGCCAGCGCCGCCCTCGACGAGCCGGGGCTGGCCGTGCTCGACCGCGCG
>CAZEQG010000140.1:1300-7404 GCA_964514295.1 uncultured Alphaproteobacteria bacterium | reverse complement strand
GCCCGCCGCCCCGGGGGTCGCCGGCAGCCTCAGTGCCAGCGTGCTGGCCACCCTGGCAATCGCAGCGATCGGCCCGCTGGTCGGCGGCTGGCGCTTCCTGCCGGCGGGCCCGCTGGTGGTGCCGATGCTGGTGGCGGCGGCGCTGCATGGGGCGGCAGCACTGGCATCGCCGGCGCCGGGCTGGATGATGTGGCTGGCCTATGGGCTGATCGGCGTGCATGTGGGCCTGCGCTTTACCCGCGCCACCATCCTGCACGTGCTGCGCGCGATGCCGCCGGCGCTGCTGTCGACCGTGCTGACCATCGCCCTCAGCGGCCTGCTGGCGCTCTGCCTGGTGCGCTTCCTCGGCTTCGACCCGTTGACCGCCTTCCTGGCCACCGTTCCCGGCAGCATCGAGACGGTGGCGGTGATCGCGCTGGGCAGCGATGTCGACATGGGGCTGGTGGTGGCGGTGCAGACCGTGCGCCTGTTCGCCGTGGTCCTGGCCGGGCCCTACCTGGCCCGCCTGATCGTCCATCTCGGGAACCGCGGCTGAGATGGCCTCAATCGCAGACCGGCCGCAGCCCATCCTGCCGGCACGACACGGCGAGCCTGCCGCCGCCCGCCAGCGCCGCCGCCGCCAGCCGGCGCAGAGGCAACTGGTGCGCCGTCTCCCAGGCCCGGCCGGCGGCCCCGCAGAACACCACCTCGATCGCCATCGCCTCGCCGGTCGGGCCGGCCACGGTCAGGGTGCCGGTGGCCGGGTCGAACGCCATGTCGAGCGTGAAGGCGCCGCCGGCCGCCCTGGTTCCCAGCGGCAGGTTGAACCAGTGCGCCGCCAGCGCCTCGCATTCCAGCAGGTCCGGCGTGCGGTTGATGATGGAGAGCTGCAGCGCCTGCCCTTCGCCTGCCAGTGCCGGCCCGGCAAGGACAAGCACAATCGCCGTGGCGCGGACCATCATGCCGACATCCTCCACAATAATGATGGAGACTATCTGAAATGGAACTGTCGAACAAGACCGCGCGCGAAATGTTTTACGAGCTTCGCGACAAGCCAATACGGCCACGCTACGGCTTCGGCAAAAAGCCCATGATCATAAATGTTGACCTTCAGAAGGCATATACTTCCGTCGGTCAATACATAACCGCCTATGAGAACGACCCGCGACAGATGGAGTATGTGAACACCATCGCCGCTCTGGCCAGGGCGCGCGGCCTGCCCGTGGTGTGGACCTATGTCGCCTTCATGGCATCGGGCGAGGATTGTGGGGTGTTCGGCAGCCGCACCGATACCCCGGATTCGCTCCAGAACATCAAGATCGGCTCACCACGGGCGGAGCTTGACGACCGGCTGGTGATCGATCCGGTGAAGGACATCGTGATCAACAAGAAGATGCCCTCGGCCTTCCACGAGACGCCGCTGCAATCCCTGGCGGTGTGGCACCGCTGCGACACGGTGATCGTGACCGGCGGCTCCACCTCGGGCTGCGTGCGGGCAACCGTGGTCGACAGCCTGTCGCGCGGCTACCGCACCATCGTGCCCGAGGAATGCGTGGCCGACCTGCACGAAAGCCCGCACTTCGCCAACCTCTACGACATGATGAAGAAATACGCCGATGTCGTGCCGGTGGCCGAGGTGATCGGCTATCTGGAAGCGTGGCGGCCGAACGAGGCCGCCTGACCGCCGGAGCCTAGCCGCCCATCCGGCGTTCGAGCTCGGCGACGTAGCGCTCGCGCCGGGCGGCCAGCCCCTTGCGCGCGGCCAGCGAGATCAGCCGCAGGCACAGCGCGCCCACCGCCGACCCGTTCACCGGCTTCAGCACATAGTCATCCGCCCCGCCCAGCAGTGCGCCCCGCACTGAGGCGATGCGCGCGTCGCGGGTGAGCACGATGATCGGCGTCTCCTCATCCATCACCATGCGCAGCCGGCGGATCAGGTCATTGCCGACCTCGTCCTCGACCTGCGCCAGCCCGAGATCGAGGATCGCCACGTCGAAACCGCCGTCGCTCGCCTCCGACAGGGCCGCTTCCGCCGAATATGCCGACACCACCTCCAGCCTTGCGTGGGTCAGGTGTGCGGCAAGCAGGCGGTGGACCCCCGGCTCCTCATCGGCGACAAGCGCCTTCAACATGGCCATGCGATAGCGACACTCCGGGCCTCGATCCCGCAAGTATCGGGCATTTGCGGAAAATTATCAATTCGCGGCGGCGTGAACGGGGCCGCCGCTCAGTCGGTGAACACCACCGTCTTGTGGCCGTTCAGGATCACCCGGTCCTCCAGGTGGTAGCGCACGGCCCGGGCGAGCACGCGGCGCTCGATGTCGCGGCCCTTGCGCACCAGGTCCTCGGGCGTGTCGCGGTGGGTGATGCGCTCGACGTCCTGCTCGATGATCGGCCCTTCATCGAGGTCCGAGGTCACGTAGTGCGCCGTGGCGCCGATCAGCTTGACGCCGCGCTGGTGGGCCTGGTGATAGGGCCTGGCGCCCTTGAAGCCGGGCAGGAAGGAATGGTGGATGTTGATGCAGCGCCCGGTCAGCTTGGCCGCCAGCCCGTCCGACAGGATCTGCATGTAGCGCGCCAGCACCACCAGCTCGGCCCCGCTGTCCTTGATGAGCTGCCACACCGCCGTTTCCTGTTCCAGCTTGCTGGCCCTGGTGACCGGCAGGTGGTGGAAGGCGATGCCGTCGAGGTCGAGATGGGCGTAGTTCTCGCGCGGGTGGTTAGCGATCACCAGCACCACATCCATCGCCAGCTCGCCGATGCGCCAGCGGTAGAGGAGATCAGCCAGGCAGTGGTCGAACTTCGACACCAGGAGCGCCACCCGCCGCCGCTGCGCCCGTGCGCGCAGGCTCCAGCGCATCTCGAAGCGGCCGGCGACGGGCGCGAAGCCGGCGGCCAGCTGGGCTTCATCCCCCTCGCCCGCGACCGGGTTGAAGACCACGCGCATGAAGAATGCGCCGGTCTCCGTGTCGTCGAACTGCTGGGCGTCGAGGATGTTGCAGCCCGCCTCGAACAGGTGGGTCGAGACGGCGGCGACGATCCCCGGCCGGTTCGCACAGGCAAGCGTGAGCACGAAGGCCGACATGCCAGCTATCCGCGCTGCCGGCCGCCATTGGCGTCGAACAGCGGCGCGAGCCTGACCCGGGCCGGGCATTCGCGCCCGAAGATCAGCACCGACAGCTCCTGCCCGTCCTCCGCCAGGTCGCTGCGGACATAGGCCATGGCCACGCTGCATCCGGCCCAGTGCGCATAGCCGCCGGAGGTCACCTGGCCGACCGCGCTCTGCCCCGCCATCACGCTTTCGTAGCCCACCACCTCGACCTCGGTGTCGACGATCAGCGGCACCAGCTTCTTCTTGGGCGGCGTGCCCCGGTCGGCCAGTGCCGCCTCGCGGCCGATGAAGTCGGGCTTGTCATAGGCCACGAAACGGTCGAGGCCGCTTTCCATCGGCGTGTAGTCCGGGCGGAACTCGCGGAAGAAGGCGCCATAGCCCTTCTCCAGGCGCAGCGACATGACGGCGCGGTTGCCGAAATGGCGCAGGCCAAGATCCGCGCCCGCCTCGATCAGCGCCTCGTAGAGGGTCACCTGATAGTCCGGGGTGCACCAGATCTCATAGCCGAGATCGCCGGTGTAGCTGGCCCGCAGCACCGTGCAGGGGGCCATGCCGACCACCATCTGGCGGGCGGCGAAGAAGCGGAAGGCCTCGTTCGAGACATCCTCGAACACCAGGCGCTGCAGCAGCTCGCGCGACCGCGGGCCGGCAAGCGCGAAGCCGACCAGCGCATGCGGCAGGGGCCGGATGGCGGTGCCCGGCGGCGGCGGATGCCGCTCGAACCAGCGCATGTGGTAGACCTCGGCCACGCCCGAGCCGATCATCAGGAAACGGTCCTCCGCGAGCCTGGCGACCGAGAAGTCACCGATGATGGTGCCGCGCGGGTTCAGCATCGGGGCCAGCACCATGCGGCCGGGCCTGGGCATGCGGTTGGCCAGCATCCGGTTCAGCCAGGCCTCGGCATCCGGCCCGCTCACTTCGTATTTGCCGAAGCCCGATATCTCCATCAGCCCCACGCCCTCGCGCACGGCCCGGCATTCTTCCTTCACCACCGGAAAGGCGTTGGAGCGGCGATAGGTCGGGGTCTCGTAGGGCTCCATGCCCTTGGGCGCGTACCACAGCGCCACCTCCAGCCCGAAATTGGCGCCGAACACCGCGCCGGCCTGCTTCAGCCGGTCATAGACCGGGGTGCGCCGCAGCGGCCGGGCGACCGGCAGCTCCTCATTCGGATAGGCGATGCGGAAGCGCCGGGTGTAGTTCTCCGGCACCTTCGCCAGGGTGTACTGGTGGGTGGCGTAGGCGCCGAAGCGCGACACGTCCATGGCAAAGATGTCGGCGCCGGGATCGCCCTCCACCATCCAGCGCGACAGTGCCAGGCCGACGCCGCCGCCCTGGGCAAAGCCCGCCATCACGCCGCAGGCCGACCAGTAGTTCCTGAGGCCCCTGACCGGCCCGACCAGGGGGTTGCCATCCGGCGCGAAAGTGAAGGGGCCGTTCACCACCTTCTTGATGCCGGCGCGCCCGACCGGCGGGAAATGCTGGAAGCCGATCTCCAGATGCGGGGCCAGCCGGTCCAGATCGTCCGGCAGGAGCTGCATGTTGAAATCCCAGGGCGTGGTCTTCGGCGACCACACCCGGCAGTCGCGCTCATAGGTGCCGAGCAGCGCGCCGCGCCCCTCCTGGCGCATGTAGATCTCGCCGGAATAGTCGGTGGTCGGCAGGAACTCGCGCGGGTTCGCCACCACCTCGGGAATGTCCTCGGTGACGATGTACATGTGCTCCATCGCCAGCACCGGCAGCTCGATGCCGGCCATCCGCCCGACCTCGCGCGCCCACAGCCCGGCCGCGTTCACCACATGCTCGGCATGCACCATGCCCTTGTCGGTGGTCAGGTCCCAGGAGCCGTCGCGGCGCTGGGAGAGGGCCGTCACCGGGGTGAAGCGGTGCACCTCCGCCCCGGCCTTGCGGGCGGCGATCGCATAGGCCTGGGTGACGCCGTTGGGGTCGACATGGCCGCCATCCTCGCGGT
This sequence comes from uncultured Alphaproteobacteria bacterium, assembly GCA_964514295.1. GTDB lineage: Bacteria > Pseudomonadota > Alphaproteobacteria > CAZEQG01 > CAZEQG01 > CAZEQG01. The sequence goes on along the minus strand of CAZEQG010000140.1, from coordinate 2,344 downwards.
GCAGGGCGCCGATGAAGCATTTGTCGTCGATCAGCGGGTTCAGCTGCTTGGCCTCGGCGGGCGAGATCAGGTGCGTCTCCATGCCCAGATACTTCGCCCGCGAATGCATCAGCTTCAGGTTGTCGAACACCTCCTCATTGGCCGCCACCACCAGGTTGCCGGTGGCATGGATGCCGCAGGACTGGCCCGATATCGCCTCGATCTCGCGGTAGAGGTCGATGGTGTACTTCTGCAGCCGCGAGACGTTGGCATCGGAATTGTAGGTGTGGACGCTGGCCGCCGCGTGCCAGGTGGAGCCTGAGGTCAGCTCGTGCTTCTCGAACAGCGCGATGTCGGTCCAGCCCAGCTTGGTGAGGTGATAGAGCACGCTGGCGCCGACGACGCCGCCGCCGATGACGGCAACCCTGATCTCAGTCTTCACGCGCGGGAACCCCAGGGAAGGAACGGGAAGGCGCATCCTGCCCAGCCCGGCCGCGGAACTCAACACGCCAGGCCGCGCGGCGTTTTCCCGGTGCTTGAATCCAATTCAATTGCCGCCGCCCGGCCGCCGCCTCGAATCACCAGCCATGCAGATGGCCCCGCCCCGGCAGATGGCCGAGACCGCGATCGCCGCCTCGGTGGAACTTTCCGGCCGGGCGATCGCGGCCGATCCGGCGCTGCTCGGCACGCTGCCGCCCGGTACGGCCGTCTACCTGGTCGATACCGGGGAGACGGCGGTGGCCGACTGGGCGGCGGCCTGCCGTGCCGTCACCGCGGCCGGGCTGGACGCGGTGCCGCACATCGCCTGCCGGCGCATCCGCGACGCCGGCGAGATCAGCGCCCGGCTGGCCGCCATGGCAGAGGCCGGTGCCCGCGACGCCCTGGTGATCGGCGGCGACATCGCCGTGCCCGCCGGCCCCTTCCCCGATTCGCTGACGCTGCTGGAAAGCGGGCTGCTGGCCCGCCACGGCTTCACCCGCTACGCCATCGCCGGCCACCCGGAAGGCTCGCCCGACATTCCGCCCGCCGCCCTGCTGGACGCGCTGCACCGCAAGATCGCGCATG
>CAZEQG010000140.1:0-1290 GCA_964514295.1 uncultured Alphaproteobacteria bacterium | reverse complement strand
CCGGCGGAGCGGCGCCGCCATCCGGCTGGTCACCCAGTTCGGCTTCGATGCCGGGGCGCTGATCGCCTGGGCCGCCCGGCTCGCGGCCGATGGCATCACGGTGCCGGTGCATGCCGGGGTGGCGGGGCCTGCCGGCATGGCCCGGCTGCTGCGCTATGCCGCGCTGTGCGGGGTGCGGGCCTCGCTGTCCTTCGCGCTGAAGCGCGGAACGGCGCTGGCCTCGCTTGCCACCGGCTACGACCCGGAGCCGCATGCCCGCGCCATCGAGGCCGCCTGGCGGGCCGGCCGGGCAGGCCACCTCGCGCAGCTTCACGTCTACCCCTTCGGCGGCATCGCCGAGACCGCGCGCTGGCTTGCCGGGCGCGGCTCCTGGCCGGCGCTGCCGCGGAGCACCCGATGACCCGCACCGTCCTGCAATCGGCCAGCCGCAGCGTCGTGATCGGCTTCGACCAGCCCTTCTGCGTGATCGGCGAGAGGATCAACCCGACCGGCCGCCGCAAGCTCGCCGCCGAGATGCTGGCCGGCGACTTCTCCACCGTCAGCGCCGATGCGCTGGCCCAGGTCGCGGCCGGTGCCATGGTGCTGGACGTGAACGCCGGGGTGACCGCGGTCGACCCCAACCTGACCGAGCCGCCGCTGCTGGCGCGCACCATCGAGCTGGTCCAGTCCCTGGTCGAGGTGCCGCTGTCGATCGACAGCTCCGTGCCGGCCGCGCTTGCCGCCGGGCTCGCGGTCGCCCGCGGCCGGCCGCTGGTGAACTCGGTCACCGGCGAGGAGGACCGGCTGGAGGCGATCCTGCCGCTGGTGCGCAAATACAATGTGCCGGTGGTTGCCATCTCCAATGACGAGACCGGCATCAGCAATGATCCGGACGTCCGCTTCGCGGTCGCCAGGAAGATCGTGCAGCGCGCGGCCGACCATGGGGTGAAGGCGGCCGACATCGTCGTCGATCCGCTGGTGATGCCCATCGGCGCGCTGAACGATGCCGGCCGCCAGGTGTTCCGCCTGATCCGCCGGCTGCGCGAGGAGCTTCAGGTCAACACCACCTGCGGCGCCTCCAACATTTCCTTCGGCATTCCCAACCGGCGGGCGATGAACGCGCATTTCCTGTCGATGGCGGCCGCCAGCGGCCTGACCAGCGCGATCATGAACCCGCTGCACCAGGAGGAGATGGACGCGATCCGCGCCGCCAACACGCTGAACGGGTTCGATCCCGACTGCATGGGCTGGCTGCGCGCGAACCGCGAGCCGGCGGCAGCGGGCGAGGGCCGGCGCGAGCGCCGCACCGGC
>CAZEQG010000139.1:0-7420 GCA_964514295.1 uncultured Alphaproteobacteria bacterium | reverse complement strand
CGGACCCTCGCCCTCGCCTTCGGCCAGCAGCGGCACCGCGCGCTGCGGCTGGTCGGCACCGGCAAGCAGCGCCGCCGATAGCGAGGCCAGGCGCTGCTCGTTCGACAGGTCGAGCCCCGCGGAATTCGGCCGCGCAGGCCCGAAAATGTCGCGCGGCAGGGCGATCAGCGGATGCGGCGCGCCAATCGGCACCACCGCCTGCGCCTCGGCCACCGGATCGGCCACCAGCGCGTCGACCGGCACCTGCGGGTCGCCGATGCGGTTCACGAAGGAAGTGTTCGCGCCATTCTCCAGCAGGCGGCGCACCAGATAGGCCAGCAGCGTCTCATGCGTGCCGACCGGGGCATAGATGCGGCAGGGCCGGTCGAGCTTGGCCGGCCCCACCACCTCCTCATAGAGCGGCTCGCCCATGCCGTGCAGGCACTGGAACTCGTAGTCGCCCGGCCGGAAGCTCGGGCCGGCCATGGCGTGGATGGTCGCCAGCGTCATCGCGTTGTGGGTGGCGAACTGCGGGAACACGGCATCGGGTGCGGCCAGCAGGCGGCGGGCGCAGGCGATATAGGAAACATCCGTGTGCAGCTTGCGGGTGAACACTGGGAAGCCTTCCAGCCCGTCCACCTGGGCCCGCTTGATCTCGCTGTCCCAGTAGGCACCCTTCACCAGGCGCACCATCAGGCGGTGGCCGCTCCGCCGGGCGAGCTCGATCAGGTGGTCGATGACGAAGGGCGCGCGCTTCTGGTAGGCCTGCACCACGAAGCCGATGCCGGCCCAGCCGGCAAGCGCCGGATCGCTGCACAGCGCCTCCAGGAGATCGAGGGAAATCTCAAGCCTGTCAGCTTCTTCGGCATCGATGTTGAGACCGATGTCATAGTCCCTGGCAAGCGCCGCCAGGGCCTTCAGCCGGGGCAGCAGCTCGCCCTCCACCCGGTCGGCCTGAGCCCGGCAGTAGCGTGGATGCAAGGCCGACAGCTTCACCGAAATGCCCGGACCCAGATAGGGGCCGCGGCCGGCGGCCGTCTTGCCGATGGCATGGATCGCCTGCTCGTAGGATTTGAAGTAGCGGGCCGCATCGCTGGCCGTCGCCGCCGCCTCGCCCAGCATATCGTATGAGTATAGGAACCCCTGGGTCTCGAAACGGCGGCTGTTGGCCAGCGCCTCCGAGATGGTCTGGCCGGTCACGAACTGTTCGCCCATCATGCGCATGGCCATGTCGACACCGCGCCGGATCAGCGGCTCGCCGCCCTTGCCGATCAGCCGCGTCAGGGCGGCCGACAGGCCGGACTGGCTGGCGGTCGCGGTGAGCCGGCCGGTGATCAGCAGCCCCCAGGTGGCCGCGTTCACGAACAGCGACGGGCTGTGGCCGAGATGGGATTCCCAGTCGCCGGCGCCGATCTTGTCGCGGATCAGGGCGTCGCGGGTGGCCCGGTCGGGAATGCGCAGCAGCGCCTCGGCCAGGCACATCAGCGCCACGCCTTCCTGGCTGGACAGCGCGTATTCCTGGATCAGCGCCTCGACCCCGCCGCCCCGCCGCTTGCCGCGCAGCGCAACCACAAGCTGCCGGGCCAGACCCTTGGCCTGCGCCATCACTGGCGCCGGCAGCGTCGCCTCGGCGATCAGCGCGGGCAGACACTCCGTTTCCGGCAGCCGATAGGCAGATGTCACTTTCGAGCGAAGCACGCCCTGCGGGCGCACCTGGGTAGCAAATTCGAGAAAAGGTCGTGGCTCCGGATCGGATTCGCCCGACTCGATCTCGACCGGCGCCTCACCGGGGGCAAGCGTGATGTCCTCGCCACGCTCCGCCCGTTCCAGGGTCCACACGATCGCCTGCTTGATCAGCCAATGCGGGGTCCGTCCGCTCGCCTCGGCCGCTCGTTTGAGCCGCTGCCGCAGCGCGTCGTCGATCTTCACGCCGATGGTGGTGCTGGACATGCGGTCCTCCAACCCGGATCGGGCACTGTCGCAACCACTATCCCACAGCGTCGCAACCCGATCAATGTGGCGGAATTCCTTCCCGGCATCACAGTTCCCGCTTCAATGCCGGATGGTCGCGCGCTAAAATAAGCAAAGCAGCCATGGAGGACGGATCAGATGGAAGCCTCGATGCTCGAAGAAGTGGTGCAGAACCCAAATCCCTATCCGATCGTCGCTGAACTTCACTATGACGATATCTGGCAGCTCTGCGTCCAGGCGCGCGATTTGGCGTGGGACCCGGTTCGCGATGTCGATTACAGCGACCTGAAGAAGGCTGACCTGCCCGAGGAAGTGCGGCTGGCAGGGGCGGAATGGTGGAGCCTGCGCGCCTGGATGGAACATGGCGCCGTTCCCTATGGCGCCGAGCGGCTGCGCCAGGCGGTGTTCGAGCACATGCCCTTCGAGGTGAAGCAGCATGTCACCAATTTCATCGCCGAGGAGCTGCGCCATCACGAGGCGTCCTTCCGCATCGCCGATGCGCTGGCCGGCTACCAGCCGATCCCCAAGGCCGACTATTTCCAGATGGTCATCCCGAAATATCACGACGAGCGTGACGAGAAGGCGATGACCTTCTACGCCGGGATGGCGGTCAACACGCTGTTCGAGCAGCTTTCGGGCGAGCTGTTGACGGCCCGCTACAAGAATGCCCGCTTCGAATCGATCAAGACCGCCTGCCGCCTGATCCTGCGCGACGAGGCCCGGCACATCCAGTTCGGGCGGATCATCATGCGCCGCTTCTTCGATACCCTGTCCGACCGCGACAAGGAGCTTCTCGGGGCGAAATTCGCCAAGAAGCTGCGCGGCAGCCTGCTGAACGGCGTCTATTCGGTGGTGAACCTGCCGGCGGACGAGCGCCGCCGCTCCGCCCGCGCCCGGGCGCTTGCCACCGAATACGGGCTCGGCGCCACCCATCCGGACGAGGAGGTGGCGATCATCGCCGCCGCGCTCGCCGACATCCGCAAGGACGTTGCACCCTATCAGGTGCCGATCCCGGTCATTCCCGAGATCGAGGGCCGTCCCGCCGGCAGCCAGAGCCTCGCGGCCGACTGAACGCCAGGGACGGCCGCCGCAACATCCGCCCCACGGCTAGGCTTGGCCGAACCGTGGGGCGGACAGCCCGTCAATCCGTGTCGCGCCAGTCGGGCGCGTCGCCCCCGGTCGAGTGCAGCATGCATTCGACCAGACGGCGCAGATCGGCAAGGCTGGCCGGCCGCGGGTTCACGCGGAGCTGGCCGGACCGGCTGGCCCCCTCGGCGATGCGGTCGAGGGTGGCAGGGCGCGTGTCGGGCAGGAATTCGCCGAGCGGAAGGTCGAGCCCCACCCGCCGGCGCAGGCGCGACAGCCCCTCCGCCGCGGTGCGCCCGCCGAAGATGGCGGCGATCTCGCCATCCTTCGCCCCCATCGCCGCACGGTTGAACGCCATGGTCCAGGGCAACGCCAGCGCATTGGCGAGGCCGTGCGGCACGTGGAACAGCGAGCCCAGCGCCCCGGCGATCGCATGCGCGGCACCGAGATGGGCCGAGTTGAAGGCGATCGCCGCCTGGCAGGAGGCGATCAGGCAGTGGCCGCGGGCCAGCACGTCGCCCGGCTCGGCGTGGGCGCGCGGCAGGAATTCGGCGAGCCCGGTCATCGCCGCGCGGGCGATCGGATCGGTCATCGGGCTGGCCGCCTTGGAGGTGAAAGCCTCCACCGCATGGGTCACCGCATCATAGCCGGAGGCGGCGGTGACGGCCGGCGGCGCGGTCACCGACAGCAGCGGATCGAGGATCGCCACCTCCGCCGACATGGCCGGTGACCGGAAGATCAGCTTGTAGTCGGCGCCGGCGGCCGAGATCACCGCCGATTCCGATACCTCGCTGCCGGTCCCGGCAGTGGTCGGCACGCACACGAACAGCGATGGGTGCGGGTTCATCGGCCGGCCGGCGGGGCCCACGATGGCCTCGACGCCACCCGGGTTCGACAGCAGCATGCGCGCCACCTTGGCCGCATCCATGGCCGACCCGCCGCCAAGCGCCACCAGCAGGTCGACCGGCTCGGCCGCAAGGAAGTCGCGGCAGCGGGCAACGATGTCGGTGTCGGGCTCCTGCTGGGGAACGCCATGGACCCTCAGGCCCGGGCCGAGAAGCTGGCGCAGCCGCGCCTCGATGGCGCCGCCGAGGAAGAAGCTGTCGAGGATCGCGGCCGGATGCCCCCGCCCTTCGGCAAGCTCGGCGAGCCGGTCGAGGCTGCCGGGCCCATAGATCACCCGGTTGGTCGAATGGAAGAAGGAGAAGGCACTGTCGGTCATTCTGGTCCATGCCCTTCGACCCGCCCCGCCAGCACATCGGCCTTCAGCTCCAGGATCACGGGCAGCGGCCGGCAATCGTCGAGCAGGGAGGCCATGGCGCCACGGTGGACGGGGTTGTCGCGCAGGCTGTCGAGCGAGATGTCGGGATGGCCCTGGAGGCGCAGCGCCGCCAGGACCATCTCGATGATGGCGGCGCGCATGTCCTCGCGCGCCGCCTCGGCCTCATCGCTCACTTCGTGTTCACCACGGCCTGGATGCGCTCCATGCCGCCGACCTTGGGCGCGAAGGTGGCCCAGAACGGCTCCATCGCCTTCTGCCAGGCCGACTGGTCCACCGTCACCAGCTTCGCCCCCTTGGCCGTGGCCTCGGCGATCGACTTCTCGTGATCCTGCTTGGCCAGCGCGTTGAAATGCGGGATCGAGGCGTCAGCCGCCTTCTGGAAGGCGGCCTTCTCGTCCGCCGGCAGGGACTGCCAGAAGGGCTCGCCGAAATACATCACGCCCAGCGCCCAGATATGGTCGGTGTTCACGAAGTAGGGCGTGACCTCGTAGAGCTTCATCTGGGCATAGCCGGACTTGGTGAAGTCCATCATGTCGACCACGCCGGTCTGCAGCGCGTTGTAGGCCTCGGTGATCGGCACCGCGGTGGGATTGGTGCCGAGCGACTTCCACAGCTCGATATGCAGCGGGCTCTGGATCACGCGCATGCGCAGGCCCTTCACGTCGGCAGGCGCCTTCACTTCCTTCTTGGACAACAGGTTGCGCGCGCCATAGGTGATGAAGCCCAGCACCCGGAAGCCCTTGGCCTGGTACTTGGCCTTCATGTCGTCGCCGATCGGCCCGCTCATCACCCGGTTGATGTGATCCTCGCCGCGGAACATGAAGGGGACGTCGAAGAGCTGGCCCTCCGGCACCCAGGCCGACAGGTTGGCCAGCGTGCTGAGCGAGCCCTGGATCGAGCCGAGGCGGATCTGCTCGGCCTCCTCCCGCTCGCCGCCGACCACGCCGCCGGCGATGATGTTGATCTTCACCTTGCCGGGGATTTCCGTGTCCAGGACTTCCTGGAAGCGCACCCAGACCTGGGCCTGGGGCGAATCCATGCCGTGGATCGAGGTGACGTTCACCGTCTTCTGCGCCGCCGCCGGCAGGGCGCCCAGAAGGGCCGCGGCCGCCGTCAGGCCGAGAATGCGCAATGCGAGTTTCATCGAAGCCTCCTTATGGTTGGAAGGGACGCGCAGACGAGCGGCTTCCGGCTGGTCATCGCACGAAAGCCAGGGAAAGCCAGGGCACCAGCGAGATCAGCGCGAGCCCCGCCAGCATCGCCGCCAGGAAGGGCCCGATGGCACGGAACACCTGGTGGGCCGGCGTGCCGGTGACCGAGCTGGTGACATAGACCAGCATGCCGACCGGCGGGGTCAGCCCTCCCAGCATCAGGTTCACCGCCACGATGATGCCGAAATGGATGGGGTCGATGCCGAACTTCACCGCCATCGGCAGCATCAGCGGCGTCAGGATCAGGATCGCCGCCCCGATGTCCAGGATCATGCCCGCAACCAGCAGCACCAGGTTCACCAGCAGCAGCACCATCAGCCGGCTGTCGGTCCAGGAATCGACCAGTGCCGCCACCGCCTGCGGCACCCGCTCGGCCACCAGCAGGAAGGCGAAGGGGGCCGCCGCCCCGATCATCAGTCCCACCAGCGCCGCCTCGACCGCACAGCGGTTGAGCTGCGCCCAGGCCGTGGCCGGCGTGTAGAGGCGATAGACCGCGAGCCCGAGGAACAGCGAATAGAGCACGGCCAGCACGCCGGATTCGGTCGGCGTCACCACCCCGAAGCGGATGCCGCCCAGGATGATCGCCACCAGCACCAGCACCGGAAGCGCGCCCATGCCGGTGCGCGCCACCCTGGCCAGCGGTGCCCGCGGCGGAAGCGTCATCCTGCCCGCCCCGCCGGCCCGCGCCCACACCATCACCATCAGGCACAGCCCCAGCAGGATGCCGGGCAGGATGCCGGCCATCCACAGGTCGCCCACCGACAGGTTCACGGCCGCCGCCATGATCAGCAGCGCGATCGAGGGCGGAATGATGTTGGGCAGCACCGAGGCCGCCGCGACCACCGCGCAGGCCGTGGCCGGGCGGTAGCCATTGCGCACCAGTTCCGGCACCAGGAGCTTGGAGCCGATCGCCGCCTCCGAGATCGAGGAGCCCGAGATGCCGGAGAACATCAGCGAGGTCGCCACCGTCACCTGGCCCAGGCCGCCGCGCAGGTGCCCGACCAGGCTGGCCGCGAAATCGATCAGCCGGGTGGTCAGCCCACCCACATTCATCAGCATGCCGGCGGTCAGGAAGAAGGGGATGGCCAGCAGGATGAACTTGCTGGCGCCGGTCACCACCTGCTGCACCACCGCCGCATCGGGCAGCGGCGCGCCGAAGCTGCGGGCAAGGAACACCCCGAACAGCATCGCGAAGGCCACCGGCACGCCGAGCGCCAGCGCGCCCAGGAAGGCGATGCCGGCAACCAGGCTGGGGCTGATCCCGCGCACCGCCAGCATCTGCCACTGGTGCAGCGCCACATAGGCGATCACGGCCAGCGCGATGGCGCCCAGGCTCCAGCGCAGCCCGCGGCCCGGGCGCAGCGCCACATAGACCAGCGAGGCGGCACAGCAGGGCGCGATCATCACATAGCGCAGCCAGGCCGGCAGCTCGATCGCCGGGCTGACGCCGCCGATCATGCGCATGATGTCGAGCCCGCCGAACAGCATGGCGATGGTGACGTAGCCGACGATGGCATCGACCGCCAGCAGCAGCACCATCCGCGCCCGGCCGGACAGCCGGTCCTCCAGCGCCGACAGCGACAGATGCATGCCCTGGCTGAGGGCCAGCGGCATGCCGAGGAAGATGATGTAGACGAACAGCCAGAGGGCGATCTCCTCCGACCAGGTGAGCGAGCTGTTCAGCAGGTAGCGCGCCACCACATTGGCCGAGACCACCGCGATCATCACCGACAGGCAGGCCGAGGCGAGGAAGCCGATCAGGCCGTCCAGCCCGCGCAGCAGGCGCTGGGTGGGCGCGAGGCCGGTTGCGGGAAGGGCGGCGGCCATTCAGCGGCCCACCGCGTAGGCCTGCATGCCGCGGGGGCTCGCCGCCGCCCGGCGCGTCCGGCCC
>CAZEQG010000138.1:0-7423 GCA_964514295.1 uncultured Alphaproteobacteria bacterium | reverse complement strand
CGGGCGTCGGCCAGGGATACGCCCTGCGGCACCACCAGCACGGCCCGGCCGAGCGGATCGAGCCGCAGGATCAGCCGCCGCGCGCGCGCGCTGACCCTGAGTGCGACTGCCAGCCCGCCAGCCTCAAGCGCCTCCGGGCGCCGGCTCAGCGTTCGGCCGGCGCGCGCCACAGCAGCCCCAGATAGGCCAGCACCGCGGCCAGCGACATCAGGAAGAAGGCCTCGAACATGGCATGCGGGCGGAACCCGTCCAGCCAGCCGACCAGCAGCGTGCCGGCCATGCCCAGGCCCATCTGCCCGAAGCCCATCAGCGCCGAGGCCGAGCCGGCCAGCCGCGGGAAGGGCTGCATGCCGCCGGCCATGCAGCTCGGGATCACCAGCCCCATGCCGGTCAGGAACACCATCATCGGCGCGATCATCGCCGGCACGCTGACGATCCCGGCCAGCGGGAAGGCCAGCATGCCGAGGCCGCCGGCAAAGGCGATCGCGGTGCCGGCGGCGACCACCAGGCGCGGCGGGTGGCGCGCCGCCAGCCGCCGGGCCAGCACCGTGCCCAGCGCATAGCCGGCGACGTTCAGCAGCGACAGCGCACCATAGACCGCCGGGCTGAGGCCGAGGCGGCCGATCATGATGAAGGGGGAACCGGCGACATAGGCGAACATGGTGCCGAAGATGAAGCCCAGCACCAGCGTGTAGCCCAGGAACACCCGGTGGCCCGCAAGCATGGCGTAGTTCGCCAGCATGGTCGGCAGATGGATCGCCATGAGGTTGCGGTGGTGGTTGGTCTCGCGCATCGCCTGCAGCGTCACCCACAGCATGACCACCCCGACGCCGGCCAGAATCAGGAAGTTGGCCGCCCAGCCGGCGAGCCCGTGGACCACCCCGCCAAGCACCGGCGCGATCGCCGGGCCCAGCGACAGCACCAGCCCGACCAGCGCCATGACGCGCGCCATCTGCGCGCCCTCGAACAGGTCGCGAGCGATGGCGCGGGCCACCACCTGCCCGGAGCAGGCCCCGACCGCCTGCAGGAAGCGGCCGACGATCAGCCACTCCACGCTCGGTGCCAGGGCGCAGCCGGCCGAGGCGGCGGCGAACAGCGCCAGCCCGCCCAGCAGCACCGGCCGCCGGCCGAACCGGTCGGACAGCGGCCCATGGGCGAGCTGCGACACCGCGATCCCGGCCAGGAACACCGTCAGCGTCAGTTTCACTGTGGCGGCATCGGTATGGAAGGTCTCCACCAGCGAGGGCATGGAGGGGACATAGACGCCGATCGAGAGCTGGCCGAGCGCGACCAGCGCGGCCAGATAGGCGATCAGCCAGGGGGAGCCTGCGCGCATCATGGCCGGACCCTAGCCGCTCGCCTTCGCAACCGCAAACGCGCCTGCGTCAGCCCAGCACTGCAAGGGCCGCCCGCCCTCCCCGCAGTGCCGCGCCTGATGGGTCGACCAAGCTCACCATGAGGCGGCGGGGGGGACGGAGTGCGTTGCCGACGCTGCCCCGGCCCTCCCAGTCCGCCTCACCCTGAGCCTGTCGAAGGGGGCGGCGGCCGCACGGGCCGTGCCGCGCCTCATGGTTCGACGGGCTCACCATGAGGCGACTGGGAGGGACGGTGGTCTTTGCCGAAGCTGCCCCCACCTCCCATTCCGCCTCACCCGGAGCCCCCTCATCCCGAGCCTGTCGAGGGACGAAGGGCGAGGCGGCTGCACCTCCGGTGCCGCGCCTCATGGTTCGACTGAGCTCACCATGAGGCGGCTGGGGGAATGGGGTGCGGTGGCGACACTGCTGCCACCCTCCCATTCCGCCTCACCCCGCCTGTCGGTGCGGTCGTCCGGCTGGCAGGATCGGGCGATGCGGGCGCGCCCGGCGGCCTTCAGTTCTCGTTCGCCGGGGGCAGCATGCCAAGGGCGCGCAGATAGAGGTCGAGCAGCGTCTCCTGCTCGTCGCGCTCGCTCTCGTCCATGCGGCGCATGCGCAGCACCTGGCGCATGATCTTGGGATCGAAGCCGTTGCCCTTGGCCTCGGCGAAGACATCCTTGATGTCTTCCTGCAGGGCCTTCTTCTCCTCCTCCAGCCGCTCGATGCGTTCGATGAAGGAACGCAGCTGCTCTGCGGCGATGCCGCCGACATCGGTCATGGATACCTCCGGGACTTTCGGGCGGCGGACGCTAGCGGCGGCGGCTATCGCTGTCCAGCGGACTAGTGGCTGTGCTGGCCGGCGGCGAAGGCGGCCTGTTGCTCGGCCGTCGCTTCCTTCTGGTGCAGCGCCTTCCACTCGGCGTAGGGCATGCCATAGACCAGCTCGCGCGCCGCCTCGTAGTCGACCGCGACCCCCTTTTCCTTGGCGGCGGCGGCATACCATTTCGACAGGCAGTTGCGGCAGAAGCCGGCGAGGTTCATCAGGTCGATGTTCTGCACATCCGTGCGCTGGCGCAGATGTTCGACCAGGGTGCGGAAGGCGGCGGCCTCCAGCTCGGTCCGGGTGGCGCTGTCGATCTCGGTCATCGGCTCCTCCTTGGGATCAGATATGGGCAGCGGCTCACAGCCCGTCCACGGTCTCGGCCACCAGATGGCGGACCACGGCGCGCAGCGCCTCCTCGGGGCTGGCGCCCGCCGCCAGGGCCTGGCGATGGACGCGGCGCTGGCGATGGGCGGAGGTGCCGCGGGCAAGGATGGCGCGCGCCCCCTCCACCTCCGCCAGGCAGCCCAGCGCCTCGGCATCCTCGCGCAGCAGGGCGATGATCTCGGCCAGCAGCTCGCCATAGGGCACGATCGCCGCCTTGCCGAAATCCACCAGCCCCTCGTCGATGCCATAGCGCTGGGCCCGCCAGCGGTTCTCGTCGATCAGCATGTTGGCATAGATGCGCCAGCGCTGGTTCTCCCGCCGCAGCCGCATCAGCATGCGCAGCCAGCAGGCGTAGAGCGCGGCGATCGAGATGCCGTCGTCCAGCCGGGTGCAGATGTCGGTGATGCGCATCTCAAGGGTGGGGAAGCGCGCGCTCGGCCGCACGTCCCACCACAGCTTGCTGGCATCCTCGATCAGCCCCGCCCCGGTCAGCACCCCGACATGGCGGCGGTACTCGCCCCAGGACTGGAAATGCTCGGGCATGCCGGTGCGCGGCAGCTCGTTGAACACCGCCAGCCGGTAGCTCATCAGCCCGGTATCCTCGCCGCGCCAGAAGGGCGAGGAGGTGGACAGCGCCAGGAGATGCGGCAGGACATAGGCAACCTGGTTCATCAGGTCGATGCGCAGGTCGTCGTCGATCACCTCGACATGCACGTGCATGCCGCAGATCACCAGCCGCCTGGCCACCCCCTGGAGATCGCGCGCGAGGGCCTGGTAGCGGTCCTGCGCCGTCGCCTTCTGCGTGCTCCAATGGGCGAAGGGGTGGGTGGCGGCGGCGACCGGGGCGAGCCCGTAGCGCCCGGCGACCTCGGCGACGGAGCGCCGGAGATGGGCCAGCTCCGCCCGCGCCTCGGCCAGGCTGTTGACCGGCCTGGTCGCCACCTCGATCTGGCATTGCAGGAATTCCGGCATCACCTGCCCGGACAACAGGCCCACGCAATCGGCCATCATGCCCGGCGGCGCCTCGCTGACCAGCGCGCCTGTGGCCTGCTCGACCAGCAGATACTCCTCCTCGATCCCGAGCTTGAGGGGAGCGGGTGTCACAGCACCGCCGCCAGCCCGTCGCCCAGCACCCCGGCCCAATAGGCCGCCCCGGCGGGCGTGGCCACCAGGTCCTGGCGCAGCTCGACCGAGGCATGCATCCGCCCGGGGCCGTGGCGCGCGATGGTGTAGCCCTTGCCGCCGCGCCCGGAATAGGGCTGGTTGTCGCCGACATTCAGCGACAGGTCGCGGCGCAGCGCGGCGATCAGCGGCAGGGCGAGCCGCCCGTCCTGCCCCCACAGCACGCCGATCTGCCAGGGCCGCCACACCCCGCCCATGATCGGGGTGCAGGTGTGGACCGACAGCAGCGGCACCCCGGGATGATCGGCCAGCAGCCCCTCGACCGCCGCATGATAGGGGTGGAACAGGGCCGACAGCCGGCGCTCGCGCGCCGCCGGCGCCAGATCGCGGTTGGCCGGCACCAGGGTGCCGTCGCTTTCGGCCGGCATGCTGGTGGGGTCGGCCGGATCGCGGTTCAGGTCGACGACCAGGCGCGAGAAGCTGCCCAGCAGCAGCGGCGCGCCGAAGCGCGCGGCCAAGGCCCGGGCCACCCATTCCGCCCCGATGTCATAGGCGGCATGCCGGCCGCGGTCGCGCGGGGCAAGGCCCAGGTCGCCCAGCGCCGCCGGAATCGCCTGGCCGGCATGGTCGCAGACCAGCAGCAGCGGCGGCCGGGCGGCCCCGGGCAGGAGGCGGAAGGGCGGCGGATCGATCGCGGTGTCGAGCATGGCCGACATCGGTAGCGCGCCCTCGCCCGGCAGGCAACCGGCGATGGCGGCGGCACCCGCAGGCCCGCTGCCACCGCAAAGAGCTTTTCGCAATCGCGCCGGGCGGCCATAATGCCGGCCCGCCGCCCAAGGGATGGATTGATGAGCGCGCCCCGCAAAAAGAAAGTGCTGTCGCCTGTCCTGGACCAGATCCTGAACGGCGGCCCGGGTGTCTCGCTGAACCTGGGCGAACCCTCGATGCAGCTTCCCCCGGAACGGCGCATGTTCGTGAACAATGCGCTGAACTCGGCCTTCGTGTTCAAATACCCGAAGATCGAGGAGGGCATGGAGCTGGACATGTCCTCGGTGCTGGAGGCCAAGCTGGAGCGGCCGATCGAGACCGCGCTCTACCTGCCCCACGACCCCGAGCAGGCGGCTGGCGGCGGCCTCGCCATCTATCTGCGCCAGACCGCCTTTCACGAGCTGATGCGCGAGACCTTCGGCATGGACTATGGCGGCGACACCAGCCAGGTCCAGCGCGACCGCCGCATCCTGGAGATCATCGACAACGTGCCCTCGCTGGACCCGTTCCTGCTGAAGAACACCTTCGTCGAGGAAGGGGTGGAGGTTGCCGACGAGTATCTGAACCTGCCCGAGGAACAGGAAAACGCAATCAAGCTTATCATCCAGCAGCGCATCCTGCCGATCCTCGACAAGGCATCGGGGGGCGGCTCACCCGAGCAGGTGCTGAAGAAGTCGCAGCGCTTCATGGCCGCGATCTGGAACCCCACCCTGCCCGAGGCCGCCCTGTTCATCGAGGCCTTCGGGCTGGAGCCGGCGGACGCGCCGCGCATCTTCACCGCCTGGAAGGGCATCAGCTACTACAAGTACCAGTTCGACCAGCGCAAATCCGGCCTGGCCGCGGTGGTCAACTTCCTCAGCTCCAAGCAGTCGGTGCCGGTCGATCTGGCGCAATACCGGCACTACCAGCAGCAGCAGGACATGTTCAAGCAGGCGATCCTGACAAAGATCCGCACGCTTGCCGGTCGCGTCCACGGCATTTTCAGGGACTACGAGGACACCTACAACAAGCTGCTGAACCACAACGACCCGGTGCCATTCCGCAAGTTCCTGGCCGGCTGCAACAACATGTACTGGATACTTGGCTATTGCACCACGGCGGTGGCGCATGTGATCAAGGTCTATCAGAACTACCTGCAGGCCGGAAAGGCGCTGACCTTCGACGACCTGTCGCGCATCCTGTCCTACATGGACCTGGCGCTCAGCCGCTACCGCGAGCAGAAGGGCGCCATCGCCTGAGCCGCCTCATACCGATGATGTAGTCCCGATCGGGCCGTGGCGGCGCCGCGGCACTTGACGGGATTCATCGTCGCGCTGACGATTCGCCCGGTCCAGGCAGCTTGGGTGCGCGGGACAGCCCGGCCGCCGGACGCCGCTTCGGAGTATGACGCCCATGCGCCTGCCAGCCAACCCGCCTCCGTCTGCCCCGGCATCGGGCCACGCGCCTAGATGAGCGGCCGCGCCACCGCCGGCGGTGCGCGCGGTGCGGTGCCGCCGCTCCTGCGCTCGCCCGCCCGGCTGGCCACCATACTGATCCTCACCCTCGCCGGGCTGCTGATCGTGCCTGCGGCGCTGATCGTGCTGGTCGGCATGCTGCCCACCATGGTGGTCGCCGTGCTCGACCGCAGGGGGGAGCGCTTCGTGACCATGTGCATCGGGGCGCTGAATTTTGCCGGCCTGTTCCCCTGGCTGCTGCGCAGCATGGCCAGCGGCCATGACGTCGGCTCGGCGATGGCAATGCTGGCCGATCCGATGCTCTATGGAAGCTGCCTGCTGGGGGCCGGCATCGGCTTCTGGGTGCACCGGCTGGGGCCGGGCGTGGCGGCGCGGCTGCTGCGCCTGCGCACCGGTGCCAGGGTGGCGCAGCTCAAGAAGGCGAACGCCTCGCTGCTGGAGGAGTGGGGAATCGCGGTGACGCTGGACCAGATCGAGGAGACCACGCTCGACCTCGACCGGCCGCTCGGCGCCGATGGCACCATCTCGCCGCCGCCGGCCGAAAATGCCGACGAGACGGTGCCGGCCGCGGCCTGAGCAGGCGGCACCGCCCGCTACAGCCTCTCCGACAGCCAGATCGCGGCCTTTGAGCCGGCACGGATGGCGCCGCGCAGCAGCGGATAGGCCGGCGCCCCCTCCGCACCCTGGGCCAGCGCCTCGTCGCGATGCTCCAGCTCTTCGGCGCGGAATTCCTCGATCACCGCCTTCAGGGCCGGCTCCTCGGGCCCGAGGGCGGCGGACTGGCGGGCATAATGCTCGTCGATCACCTCCTCCACCGCCACGGTGCAGGCCATCGCCGCCTTCTCGCCCATCAGCGCCGTTGCCGCCCCCAGCGCGAAGCCCAGCACATGCCACACCGGGTGGAGCAGGGTCGGGCGCACCCCGCGCTCGACCACCAGCCGCTCGAAGGTCTCAAGATGGCGCAGCTCCTGGGCATGCATGTGGCGCAGCGTGTCGCCGACCGGGCGGCTGCCCAGCACCGCCAGCTGGCCCTCATAGATGCG
Source organism: uncultured Alphaproteobacteria bacterium (assembly GCA_964514295.1). Classification (GTDB taxonomy): domain Bacteria; phylum Pseudomonadota; class Alphaproteobacteria; order CAZEQG01; family CAZEQG01; genus CAZEQG01. The sequence continues at coordinate 474 of CAZEQG010000138.1, read as the reverse complement.
CCGCGCGCCATATTCCCCGGCGTGGTCGACGCGGATCATCCGGGCCTTGGCCTCGGCAGGGGAAAGATCGCCGGGAAGGGTCATGCCTGCCTCCTTGCCGCCAGCAGCGAGGCCGCCAGCACGGCGGCCGAGATCACGCCGTTCCATGCCGCCATGGACAGGCCGGCGAGCGACCACGGGATGTCGTCGCAGCGTACCACCGGGGCGGCCAGCAGCATCTGGCGCAGATCCTCGATGCTGCCCGCCCCAGCCCCGCTGCCGGTGCAGCCCGATGGCCCCAGCCACCATTTCTGCTCCACCCCGGCATGGTAGAAGGCGATCGCGATGCCCGCCGCCAGCGCCAGCCAGGCCAGCACCAGGAGGCCCCGCCCCAGCCCCAGGCGCTGCCAGCGCCCTGCCGGCAGCAGCGCCGCCACGGCCAGCCCGATCACTGCGAGATGCGCCCAGCGCTGCCAGTGGCAGAGCGCGCAGGGC
>CAZEQG010000137.1:0-7442 GCA_964514295.1 uncultured Alphaproteobacteria bacterium | reverse complement strand
CCTGGCCCGGCGCCGGCCTGGCGCCGACGCTCTATCTCAAGCAGCTCTATGTCGAGCCTGGCCGGCGCGGGCAGGGGGTGGGGCGGCGGCTGATGGCGGCGCTGGCGCGCGAGGCGCGGGCGGCGGGCTGCGCCCGCATGGAGTGGACGGTGCTGCGCGACAACGCGGACGCGCTGGCCTTCTACCAGCGGCTCGGCGCCCGCGCGGCCGAGCATGTGGTCGACTATCGCATCGACGGGCCGGCGCTTGCCGCCCTGGCGGAGGAGTAGGCAATGAGGATCGCGATCTATGGCGCCGGGGCGATCGGCGGCCTTCTTGGCGCGGAAATGTCGCTGGCGGGGGTGGACGTAACGCTGATCGCGCGGGGCCCCCATCTCCAGGCGATGCGCGCGAACGGGCTGACGCTGATCACCGAGGCGGGCGAACGCAAGCTGGCCCGCCCCAGGGTCACCGACAGCCCGGCCGAGGCCGGCCCGCAGGATGCCGTGATCGTGACGCTGAAGGCGCATTCCCTGCCCGGCGTGGTGGATGCCATGGCCCCGCTGCTGGGCCCGGACACGGCGCTGGTCACCGCGATGAACGGCATCCCCTACTGGTATTTCCATTGCCATGGCGGCCCCTTTGACGGCCGCCGGCTGGAGACGGTCGATCCCGGCGGGGTGCTGTGGCAGCGGCTGGGGCCCGAGCGCGCGATCGGCTGCGTCGTCTATCCGGCGGCCGAGGTGGAGGCTCCCGGCGTGGTCCGCCACCAGTACGGCAACCGCTTCATGCTGGGCGAGCCGGACGGCTCGAAATCGGCGCGCGCCCTGGCCCTGTCGCAGGCGATGTCGGCGGGCGGCTTCAAGGCCCCGGTGCGCCCGCGCATCCGCGACGACATCTGGGTGAAGCTGTGGGGCAATCTCAGCTTCAACCCGGTGTCGGCGCTGACCGAGGGCACCCTTGCCCGGATCGCCGCCGACCCCGCCACCAGGGCGGTGGTGCGCGCCATGATGGTGGAGGGCGAAGCGGTCGGGAGGGCGCTCGGCGTCAGGTTCCCGGTCGATGTCGATACGCGCATCGGGTGGGCCGCCGATGTCGGTGAGCATCGCACCTCGATGCTGCAGGACCTCACCCTCGGCCGGCCAATGGAGATCGACGCGCTGGTTTCCGTGGTGGCGGAGATGGGCGATCTGGTCGGCATCGACACGCCGGCGATCGACACCGTGCTGGCCCTGGTGCGGCAGCGCGCCCGGCTGGCCGGCTGCTACTGAGGCGGCGCTGATCTTGTTGCGGCGCAGCATCTAGATTTTGTGGTCCGGACATGGGTTGGCGCCTCCATCTGGAGCAGCGGCGAGTCATGACGCCTGACCCTTTTTTGTCACAGGATTGTTGCACTGCACCCGTTGCCTGACCGCGCGGAGTTGCCTATATCTTGAGCGACAAGCAGGTCCGCCGCTCAAGCGGCCCGGTCGCGGTCGACCGGCGGCGGATTGTGCGGTCCAGAGCCACCGTCCCGCGGATCTAACTCTCCTGTCATCGCATGCGCGCGTGCCGTCGCGGGAGAACCGCGCGGCCCCGCAGGACGCGCGCGAGGCAGCGAGGGCCGGCCGCGAGATCGGCCCTGTCGGGGGAACGGGTCGATTACCATGCTTCGGTTGCGTCTATCTGCCGTCGCCATTCTGGCGCTGGTGCTGTCCGTCAATGTCGCCCTGTGGGCCTATGTCAACCAGCCGATCGAGACGCGGCCCTGGTCGGGGCTGATCCGCGGCGTGTCCTTCGCGCCCTACCAGAAGGACCACGACCCCCAGACCAAGCGTTTCCCGACGGTGGAGGACATCGACGCCGACCTGCGCTTCGTGCAGGACAAGGTGAATGCGGTGCGTACCTATTCCACCCTGAACGGCATCGCCGAGACGGCGCGGCTGGCGCGCCGCTATGGCCTGTCGGTCACGGCCGGGGCCTGGATCGGCGACAAGAAGGACGAGAACGAGGCCGAGCTGCGCGGCCTGATCCGCATGGCCAACGAGAACTGGAACGTCAACCGCGTGGTCGTCGGCAACGAGGCCATCCTGCGCGCCGACGTGACGGTGGCCGAGGCGATCGACTACATCAAGCGCGTGAAGGCCGAGGTGAAGGTGCCGGTGTCGACCGCCGAGCCCTGGCACGTCTGGCTGAAGCATCCCGAGCTGGTCGAGGCCTCCGACTACATCGCCGTGCATGTGCTGCCCTACTGGGAAGGCATCCATGTCGACCGCGCCGTCGACTATGTGCTGATGCGCCTGGGCCAGCTTGAGGCGACCTATCCAGGCAAGAAGGTGGTGCTGAGCGAGGTCGGCTGGCCGAGCTATGGCCGCATCCGCAACGAGGCGGTGGCCTCGCTCGCCAACCAGGCGATCTTCGTGCGCCAGTTCCTCAACGTCGCCCGCCAGTGGAACATCGACTATTTCGTCATGGAAGCCTTCGACCAGCCCTGGAAGCGCTGGGTGGAAGGCGGGGTGGGCGCCTTCTGGGGCATCTGGGATGCCGACCGCAAGGCGAAGTTCCCGCTGACCGGCGAGATCGTGCCGCAGCCGGACTGGCCGTGGTACGCCGGGGCCGCCACGCTGCTGGCGCTGGTGCCGCTGGTCTTCTTCCTCGGCCGCGAGCGCGGGCTGAATGGCGGCGGCCGGCTGTTCTATGCCGGCGTGGTGCAGGTGGTGGCCACCTCCGTGGTGCTGGCTGCCATGGTGTTCTCGCTGGAATACTTCACCGTCAGCAAGGCGCTGGTCTGGGGCTTCCTGGTCTCGGCCCTGCTGTTCGTGCTGGCGATCCTGCTGACCGAAGCCTACGAGATCGCCGAGGCGCTGTGGAAGCCCAGGCTTGACCGCTTCCACCCGCCGCTGACCCCGCCGGCCGATGCGCGGCTGCCCAAGGTGTCGATCCATGTGCCGATCTGCAACGAGCCGCCAGAGATGGTGATGCAGACGCTCGATGCGCTGGCCCGCCTCGACTACCCGGATTTCGAGGTCCTGGTGATCGACAACAACACCGCCGATGACAGCCTGTGGCCGCCGGTGCAGGCCTATTGCGAGCGGCTGGGCGAGCGCTTCCGCTTCTTCCACGTCAAGAAGATCGCCGGCTACAAGGCGGGCGCGCTGAACTTCGCCCTGCGCCACACGGCGCCCGACGCCGAGGTGGTGGCGGTGATCGACAGCGACTACATCGTCGAGCGTGACTGGCTGAAGAGCAGCACCCCCTATTTCGCCAATCCCAAGGTGGGCTTCGTCCAGGGGCCGCAGGACTACCGCGATGCCGGCGAGTCCGTGTTCAAGACCATGGCCTACTGGGAATACATCGCCTTCTTCCATGTCGGCATGAAGCTGCGCAACGAGCGCAACGCCATCATCCAGCACGGCACCATGACGATGATCCGCAAGGAGGCGCTGGAGCGCAGCGGGCGCTGGGCCGAATGGTGCATCACCGAGGATGCCGAGCTTGGCCTCAGGCTGTTCGCCGACGGCTATGAGGCGGTCTACATCCATCACAGCTTCGGCCGCGGCCTCATCCCCGACAGCTTCGACGCCTTCAAGCGCCAGCGTGCGCGCTGGGCCTATGGCGCCATGCGCATCCTGAAGGCGCACTGGAGGGAGCTGCTGCCGCGCTGGATCCGCCCGGCCTCGACCCGGCTGACCGCCGGGCAGAAGTACCACTTCATCTCTGGCTGGGCGCCCTGGATCGCCGATGGGCTGAACCTCGTGTTCACCGCCGGCGGCCTGCTCCTGACCATCGGTGCGCTGATCTGGCCGAAGTCGGTGGAGCTGCCGGTCGCGCTGTTCCTGATGGCGACGCTGGGCTTCTTCACCTTCAAGACCATCGGCAATGCTGTGGTCTATGGTGCCCGCATCAGTGCCTCGCCGCTGCAGATCCTGGGCTCTTCGATCGCCGGGCTGGCGCTGGTCTACACCGTCGCCAAGGCGGTGATCTACGGCGCCATCTCCGACAAGCGGCCGTTCATGCGCACGCCCAAATGCGAGAACCAGCCGGCCTTCGTGCGCGGCCTGGCGCAGTCCTGGGAGGAGTGCCTGTGGCTCGTGGCGATCCTCGGTCTGTCGCTGACCATGGGGCTGACGCGCGGCCAGGCCGAGCCGGAAACCATGCTGTGGGCGGTGGTGCTGGGGATCAACGCGGTGCCGCATGCGGCCGCCGTGATCACCTCGATGATCAACGTCCTGCCGGCCCTGCGCCTGAAGCCGGTCGCCGAGCCGGCGCTGGAGACGCAGCGCGGCTGACCCGGGACCACCCCCGCAACCAGCCGAAAGGGGCGCCGGGCACAGCCGGCGCCCCTTTTTCACGTCGGCCCGCCCGGGGCTCAGACGATCAGGAAATCATCCGCGGCGAGCTGGCTCTTCGACACCCCGATCAGCGTGACGGTGGCGCCGCCGCCAAGGTTGATCACGGCATTGCCGTCGGCATTGTCGCTGGTGGCGGCCAGGGCCAGGGCGGCGGTGGTGATGCCGCTGCCGTTGAGGTTGGAGGCGAGGCTGATGATATCGCCGCCGCTGGTGGAGAAATCGGCGATCGAATCCTGTCCGCTGCTGGCGGCGAAGACGAAATAGTCGGCGTCCCCGCCGCCCTGCAGCCAGTCGCCATCGGCCCCGCCGCTCAGCGTGTCGCGCCCGGCACCGCCATACAGGATGTCGTTGCCGGCCCCGCCGGCCAGGATGTCGTTGGCCTGCCCGCCATACAGCAGGTCGTTGCCGGCGCCGCCATAAAGGCGGTCCTCCCCGGCATTGCCGTAGACGATGTCGGCATGGTTGTTGCCGTAGATGATGTCGGCGTCCTGGCCGCCGAACAGGGTGTCCTCGCCGTCGCCGCCCTGGACCGAATCGTTGCCGCTGTTGCCATAGACGATGTCGGCGCCATCGCCGCCGATCACGGTGTCGGCGCCGGCCCCGGCGGTGATGCTGTCGCTGCCGAGATCGCCCGAGATCAGGTCGCTGCCATCCTCGCCGAACATCCGGTCATTGCCGTCGCCGCCGGCCAGGATGTCGGCCCCGGCCCCGCCATAGAGCGTGTCGGCACCGGTGCCGCCGACCAGCGAATCCACGCCATCGCCGCCATAAAGCATGTCGCTGCCGTCGCCGCCATACAGGCTGTCATTGCCGATGCCGCCATAGAGCAGATCGTCGCCCAGCCCGGGATCGAGCAGCGTGTCGTTGCCGCCCCCGCCATAGGCGGTGTCGTTGCCGTCGCCGGCATAGACCAGGTCGTTGCCGAAATTGCCGTAGACCAGGTCGGCGTCGTCGCCGGCATAGATGATGTCGTTGCCGGCCCCGCCGCTGATCGTCTCCAGCCCGCCGCCGAGATCGGTGATCTGGTCGTCGCCGTCGCCGCCGAACAGCGAATCATTGCCGCCGTCATTGTCCGTCAGGGTGTCGTTGCCGGTGCCGCCGTTCAGCGTGTCGTTGCCGGCCCCGCCATAGATCACGTCGGCGTTGTCGCCGCCGTCCAGCAGGTCATCCCCGTCGCCACCCGACAGCGTGTCGTTGCCGTTGCCGCCGAACAGGAAGTCCGCACCGGTCGCCCCGAACAGCCCATCGCCGCCGTCACCGCCATATCCGGTGTCGTTGCCGTCGCCGCCATACAAGGTGTCGGCGCCATCGCCGCCGATCAGGCTGTCGTCGCCATCATTGCCGTAGAGGACGTCGTTGCCGTCGCCGCCTGACAGCGTGTCGCCGCCGCCGTCGCCCGACAGAAGGTCGGACCCGAACAGGCCGAGCAGGAGGTCGTCCGTCGCGGCCCCTGTCAGCGAATCGGCACCCGAGGTGCCCGAGAAGGTTGCCATTCTAGCGCCCTTGTCTCCCCGCAGTCGGGCAGACTATCAGCAACTTCAGGCAATTGCGACCCGACTCTTGCGTTCGCCGTGATCCGCCACAACATTAGTCCCGGGGAGGCCCGCCCGCGGGCTCCCGCCGTGCGGCGCCGCAAGGGCCGGCGGTATCTGTGGGTGCTTGCCGCTTGAGGAGGCCCGATGTCGCGCTTGTCAGGACTGAACAGCCCGCTGTTGCTGGGCTTCGACCATTTCGAGCGGGTGCTCGACCGTGTGGCCAAGGTGTCGGCCGACGGCTATCCCCCCTACAACATCGAGCAGATCGGCGATTCCGGCCTGCGCATCACGCTGGCGGTGGCCGGTTTCCGCCGTGACGATCTGGACGTGACGCTGGAGGACAATCAGCTCGTCATCCGCGGCCGCCAGGGTGAGGAGACGGAGGGCCGGGTGTTCCTGCACCGCGGCATCGCCGCCCGCCAGTTCACACGTGCCTTCGTGCTGGCCGAAGGGATCGAGATCGCCGGGGCCGAGATGGCCGACGGCCTGCTGCACATCGACCTGCGCCGCCCCGAGGTGACGCCGCGCGTGCAGCGCATTGACATCGCAAATGGCCGCAACCCGGCCAAGGGAGCCCGCTGATGGACCACAACAATTCGCAGAACCTGGGTCCGCGTGTGATGAGCCGGCAGGATTTCGCCGCCCTCGGCCTCAACGGGGTGGCCTATGTGAAGCCGGTGCAGGTGCAGGGCGTGACCGCCTATGCCATCCACACCGCCAATGGCGAGCAGGCGCTGGTGGTGGCCAGCCGCGAGCTTGCCTTCGCCACCATCCGCCAGAACGACCTGGAGCCGCTGAGCGCCCACTGACCGGCGGGCCGGCGGCAGGGGCGGCCCGATCCGCCCTTGCCGCCGGCCGGCAAACACGCGATATAGGGGCCGGGAGGCTGGCGGTGGACGGTCCACTCGCCAACCCGGTCAGGTCCGGAAGGAAGCAGCCGTAACGAGCCCGGGCCGGGTCGCTGTCCAGCCTCCTATCATGGCGCCGCCCCCTGTCATGGCGCCGAACGCCGTCTCTACCGCCGCCAGCGATGGGGTCATGACGGGCACGCAAGCCTATCGGGTGCTGGCCCGCAAGTACCGGCCGCAGACCTTCGACGACCTGATCGGCCACGAGATGATGGCCCGCACCCTGGCCAATGCCATTGCCACGGGGCGCATCGCGCAGGCCTTCATGCTGACCGGCGTGCGCGGCGTCGGCAAGACCACCACCGCCCGCCTGATCGCCCGGGCGCTGAACTGCGTCGGGCCGGATGGCACCGGCGGGCCGACCCTGTCGCCCTGCGGGGTGTGCGACAACTGCACCGCCATCGCCGAGGACCGCCACCCGGACGTGCTGGAGATCGATGCCGCCAGCCACACCGGCGTCGGCGACATCCGCTCCGTCATCATCGAGCAGGTGCGCTACCGCCCGATCAAGGCCCGCTTCAAGTTCTACATCCTGGACGAGGTCCACATGCTCTCCAGCAGCAGCTTCAACGCGCTGCTGAAGACGCTGGAGGAACCGCCGCCCGACGTGAAGTTCGTGCTGGCCACCACGGAAATCCGCAAGGTGCCGGTCACCATCCTGTCGCGCTGCCAGCGCTTCGACCTGAAGC
>CAZEQG010000136.1:0-7467 GCA_964514295.1 uncultured Alphaproteobacteria bacterium | reverse complement strand
TGACGGCCGCCGCCCGGCCCATCCGGCCGCCCGGCCCGCCCCGGCAGCCGGGCGCGCGAGGCATGACGGTGGTGCATGGCGCCATCTATGGGTTTGAGGCTTCAAACCCGCCCCGACATCTAGTAGTCTGACGGTCCATGACGCGCTTCATATTCATCACCGGCGGCGTCGTGTCATCGCTTGGCAAGGGGCTTGCGTCCGCCGCCCTGGCGGCGGTCCTGCAGGCTCGCGGCTTTTCCGTGCGCCTGCGAAAGCTCGACCCCTATCTGAACGTCGATCCCGGCACCATGAGCCCGCTGCAGCACGGCGAGGTGTTCGTGACCGATGACGGGGCGGAGACCGACCTGGACCTCGGCCACTACGAGCGCTTCACCGGCGTGCCGGCCAAGCGCAGCGACAACGTGACGACCGGGCGGATCTATTCGACCGTGATCCAGCGCGAGCGCCGGGGCGACTATCTGGGCGGCACCGTGCAGGTGATCCCGCATGTCACCGACGCCATCAAGGAATTCATCCGCGGCGACCTGTCGGGCGAGGATTTCGTGCTGGTGGAGATCGGCGGCACGGTTGGCGACATCGAAGGCCTGCCCTTCCTGGAGGCGATCCGCCAGCTCGGCAACGAGCTGGGGCGCGAGCGTTCGCTGTTCGTCCATCTGACGCTGCTGCCCTATATCCGCACCGCCGGCGAGATCAAGACCAAGCCGACCCAGCATTCGGTGAAGGAGCTGCTGAGCGTCGGCATCCAGCCCGATATCCTGCTCTGCCGCAGCGAGGTGGAGGTGAGCGCGGAATCGCGCCGCAAGATCGCCCTGTTCTGCAACGTGAAGCCGGACAACGTGATCTCCGCCCCGGATGTCGGCACCATCTACGAGGTGCCGATCCGCTATCACCAGGGCGGCTTCGACGTGCAGGTGCTGCGCCATTTCGGCCTGCCGACCGAGCGCGAGCCCGACCTGTCGCGCTGGACCGGGGTGGTCAGCCGCATCCGCGAGCCCGAGGGTGCTGTGACCATCGCCGTGGTCGGCAAGTATACGGCGATGATCGATGCCTACAAGTCGCTGGCCGAGGCCCTGGCCCATGGCGGCATCGCCAACAACGTGAAGGTGAAGCTGGACTGGATCGATTCCGAGATCTTCGAGCGCGAGGATGCCGTCCATCACCTGGAGCATGTGAACGGCATCCTGGTGCCCGGCGGCTTCGGCGAGCGCGGCAGCGAGGGCAAGATCGAGGCGGCGCGTTTCGCGCGCGAGCACAATGTGCCCTATTTCGGCATCTGCTTCGGCATGCAGATGGCGGTGATCGAGGCGGCGCGCAACCTTGCCGGCCTGCCCAAGGCCGGCTCGACCGAGTTCGGCCCCTGTGCTGATCCGGTGGTCGGGCTGCTCGAGGAGTGGGTGAAGGACAACCAGGTGGAGCGGCGGACGGCGGGCGGCGACCTTGGCGGCACCATGCGGCTCGGCGCCTATGACTGCGTGATCAGCCGCGGCAGCCAGCTCCATCAGATCTATGGCCGCGACGTGATCAGCGAGCGCCACCGCCACCGCTACGAAGTGAACATCGGCTACAAGGAGCGGCTGGAGAAGGTGGGCCTGAAGTTCTCCGGCATGTCGCCCGACGGCAGCCTGCCGGAGATGGTGGAGCTGCCCGGCCATCCCTGGTTCATCGGCGTGCAGTTCCATCCGGAGCTGAAGTCCAAGCCCTTCGAGCCGCACCCGCTGTTCACCAGCTTCATCCGCGCGGCGACCGAGAATTCCCGGCTGGTGTGAGGTGAGCGTGACCCAGCATCGCGTGCGCATTGGCGACCGCCTGATCGGCAATGACCTGCCGCTGGCCGTGATCGCCGGGCCTTGCGCGCTGGAGAGCCGGGCGCATGCGCTGGAGATGAGCGCGGCGCTGGCCGAGATCGCCGCCAGCCTCGGCATCGCGCTGATCTACAAGACCAGCTTCGACAAGGCCAACCGCACCAGCCTGGCCGGTGGCCGCGGCCTCGGCCTGAAGGAGTCCCTGCCGATCCTGGCCGAGGTGCGGGAACGCACCGGCCTGCCGGTGCTGACCGACGTGCACGAGCGCGAACAGTGCGCGCCGGTGGCCGAAGCGGTCGACGTGCTGCAGATCCCCGCCTTCCTGTGCCGGCAGACCGATCTCCTGGTGGCGGCGGCGGAGACCGGCCGGCCGGTGAACGTGAAGAAGGGCCAGTTCCTCGCCCCGTGGGACATGAAGAACGTGGTGGCCAAGCTGCGCGACAGCGGCAACCCGGATGTGCTGGTCTGCGAGCGTGGCGCCAGCTTCGGCTACAACACGCTTGTCTCCGACATGCGCGCGATCCCGATCATGGCGCGGGAGACCGGCTGCCCGGTGGTGTTCGATGCCACCCATTCGGTGCAGCAGCCGGGCGGGCAGGGGGCTTCCAGCGGCGGCCAGCGCGAGTTCGTGCCGGTGCTGGCCAGGGCGGCGGTGGCGATCGGCGTGGCCGCGGTGTTCATCGAGACCCACCAGGATCCGGACCGGGCGCCTTCGGATGGTCCCAACATGGTGCCCCTGAAGGAGCTGCCGGGGCTGCTGCGGATGCTGATGGCTTTTGACCGCCTGGCCAAGTCGCCGGCGGCCGCACCCCTCTGACCGCTTGCCTTTGCCCGGGCAGGGGTGATTAATCCTGGCGCCCCATCAGCGCCAGAGGATTCAATGCCCGATATCGTCGACCTTATCGCCCGCGAGATCCTGGACAGCCGCGGCAACCCGACCGTGGAGGTGGAGGCGGTGCTGGATGACGGGTCGCGCGGCCGCGCCGGCGTCCCCTCCGGGGCCTCGACCGGGACCCATGAGGCGGTCGAGCTGCGCGATGGCGACGCCCGGCGCTATCACGGCAAGGGGGTGCTGAAGGCGGTCGAGGCGGTCAATGGCGAGATCTTCGACGCCATCTCCGGCTTCGAGGCATTGGACCAGGTGCACCTCGACCACACGCTGATCGCGCTGGACGGCACGGCCAACAAGGCACGCCTGGGCGCCAACGCGCTGCTCGGCGTCAGCCTGGCGGTCGCCAAGGCGGCGGCAGCCAGCCTGGGCCAGCCGCTCTACCGCTATGTCGGGGGCGTCTATGCCCGCACCCTGCCGACGCCGCTGATGAACATCGTCAATGGCGGGGCGCATGCCGACAATGCGCTGGACTTCCAGGAGTTCATGATCGCCCCGGTGGGGGCCGGCAGCTTTTCGGAAGGGCTGCGCTGGGGCGCCGAGGTGTTCCATGCCCTGAAGGCGACGCTGAAGGCGGCCGGCCATTCAACCAATGTCGGCGACGAGGGCGGCTTCGCCCCCGACCTGTCAACGCCGGAGGAGGCGCTGGACTTCGTGGTCAGCGCCATCGAGAAGGCCGGCTATGCGCCGGGCCGCGACATCGCGATCGCGCTTGATCCGGCCGCCACCGAATTCTTCAGGGACGGCCGCTATCATGTCGCCGGCAAGGCGCTGACCCCGGCGGAGATGGTGGCGGTCTATCGCGACCTGTGCGCGCGCTATCCGATCGTGTCGATCGAGGATGGCATGGCGGAAGACGATTTCGCCGGCTGGAAGGCGCTGACCGACACGGTGGGGGCGGGGGTTCAGCTTGTCGGCGACGACCTTTTCGTCACCAACCCCGCCCGGCTGAGGGACGGCATCGCGGGCGGCCTGGCCAACGCCATCCTGATCAAGGTGAACCAGATCGGCACCCTCAGCGAGACGCTGGAGGCGGTCGAGGTGGCGCACAAGGCGGGATACCGGGCGGTGATGTCGCACCGCTCGGGCGAGACCGAGGATGCCACCATCGCCGACCTGGCGGTGGCGACGAATTGCGGGCAGATCAAGACCGGCTCGCTGTCGCGCGCCGACCGGACGGCGAAGTACAACCAGCTCCTGCGGATCGAACATGATCTCGGGCCGGCGGCACGCTATGCGGGGCCGCTGCGGCGCCCGGTCGGATAGCACGGATGGACGAGGCTCCCCCGGTCGTCGGACCGCCGTCCGTCGGCGGCTGGCTGGAGGGGCTTGATGTCCAGGCGGTCCTGACCCAGTCCGGCATCGGCATCTTCCGCTCGACGCCGGAAGGCCGCTACCTTTACGCCAATCAGGCCCTGGCCACGATGCTGGGCTATCCGGACGCCGCCGCGCTGCTGGCCGACACCGCCGACATCGCGGCCGAGCGCTATGGCGACAGCAACGGCCGCCGCCGGTTCCTTGAGGCGCTGGGGCCGGGGCCCGGGCCGGTCACCATACTGTCGCGCGCGCGCCGGCGCGACGGCAGCGTGTTCTGGTGCCGGGAGACCGCACTCAGCATACGGCAGGCCGATGGCACGCTCGATTCCTATCTCGGCGTCATCGTCGACGTCAGCGACCTGATCGCCGCCCAGGTCGAGCGCGACGAGGCGCAGGCGCTCTATCGCGGCATCTTCGAGAACGCCACCATCGGCATCTACCGGTCGAGCCCGGAGGGCCGCATGGTGCGCTCGAACCCCGCGCTCTACCGCATGAACGGATACGCCTGCGAGGCCGACCACATCGCCGCGGTGAACGACATCGCAACCGAATGGTATGTCGAGCCGGGGCGGCGCGACGCCTTCAAGCGCCTGCTGGAATGCGCGGGGCGGGTCGAGGATTTCGTCTCGGAGGTCTATCGCCACAAGACGCGCGAGCGCATCTGGATCGAGGAGAATGCCTGGCCGGTGCGCGACGGCGAGGGGCGCATCGTGTTCTATGAGGGCACCGTCCAGGACATCACCGAGCGGCGCCAGCAGGAGGCGCAGCTTGTCGCCGCCAAGCAGGCGGCCGAAGCCGCCGACGCCGCCAAGAGCGCCTTCCTGGCCAACATGAGCCACGAGCTGCGCACGCCGCTGAACGGCATCATCGGCTTCGCGGAGCTGATCCGCTCGGAGATGTTCGGGCCCCTGCCGCAGCGGTACAAGGATTTCGCCGAGAACATCCACGACAGCGGCCAGATGCTGGCGGCGCTGATCAACGACGTGCTCGACATGGCCAAGATCAATGCCGGCGGCATGACCCTGCATGAGCACCTGGTCGAGCCGGCGCGGCTGATCGCCCGCGAGATCACGAATGTGCGCATGCGCGCCGATGCCGGCGGGGTGGCGCTGCACAGCGAGCTGCCGGCGGCGCTGCCGCGGCTGCAGGTGGACGAGCTGCGCATGCGCCAGGTGCTGATGAACCTGCTCAGCAACGCCGTGAAGTTCACCCTTGCCGGCGGCAGTGTGACGGTGGGCGCCGGCGTGCTGCCCGACGGCCGTTTTGCCATCACGGTGAGCGATACCGGCATCGGCATGACGGAAGAAGAGGTGCGGCTGGCGCGCAAGCCCTTCCGCCAGGTCGACAGCGGCATCGCCCGCCGCTTCGAGGGCACCGGCCTTGGCCTGCCGATCGCCGACCGGCTGGTCGGCCTGCATGGCGGGCGCCTGGAGATCGACAGCGAGCCCGGCCGCGGCACCACCTGCACCATCCTGCTGCCCGCCGAGCGGGTCCGCCACGGCCCCTGAGCCCGCGGGGGGCTGAGTCCGGGGGGGGCTGAGTCGGAATTGCAACACACTGATTCGTCGGCGGATTTCCGGCCGCAAAGCGGTTGACCGGGGGAATCCGCCGTGATTCAGTCATGGCATGTCCATGGCCCGTACCCTTCGCCGCAACATGGCGAGCATCCTGTGGCCGGTGCTCGGGTTCCTGCTGGTCGGCTATTTCTCCTTCCATCTGGTGAATGGCGACCGCGGGCTGCTGGCCTGGCGGGCGCTCGACCAGGAGATCGCGCGGGCAAGGGCGACGCTGGCCGAGCTGGCGGCCGAGCGCCTGGTGATCGAGCGGCGCGTGGACCGGCTGCAGGCCGGCAGCCTCGATCCCGATCTGCTGGAAGAGCGCGGGCGCGTCATCCTCAATCTGGTGCGGCCGGACGAGGTGATCCTGATGGGCGATGGGAGAGCCGGCCGGCCGGCCGATTAACCGAATTTCGGTTAATAGATGAATTATTGTGATTTTACAAAAACTTGATCCCTCTTGCCTGGATCCTGACAAGGGGATATTCGGAGGCGAACCAAGGCGCCCGTGCGCCTGTTGGGAGAACGCCGTACCAAGGAGGCTAGGGCATGGCCACCGCCGCCCCGCGCAAGACCCGTGCGACCGCGAAGACTGCCGGCAGGACCGGCCGCAGCGCCGCCCCGCAGCCCGATCGCGAGGAGATGCTGCGCTTCTATCGCGACATGCTGCTGATCCGCCGTTTCGAGGAGAAGGCGGGCCAGATGTATGGCATGGGCCTGATCGGGGGCTTCTGCCACCTCTATATCGGCCAGGAGGCCGTGGTGGTGGGCATGCAGGCGGCGATCACGCCCGATGACGGGGTGATCACCAGCTATCGCGACCATGGCCACATGCTGGCCTGCGGCATGGAGGCGCGCGGCGTGATGGCGGAGCTGACCGGGCGCATCGGCGGCTACTCCAAGGGCAAGGGCGGCTCCATGCACATGTTCAGCCGGGAGAAGAACTTCTTCGGCGGGCATGGCATCGTCGGCGCCCAGATGCCGCTCGGCACCGGCATCGCGTTCTCCTACCGCTACCGCAACCAGCCCCGCGTCTGCCTGACCTATTGCGGCGACGGCGCCATCAACCAGGGCCAGGTCTACGAGAGCTTCAACATGGCCGCCCTGTGGAAGCTGCCGGTGATCTATGTGATCGAGAACAACAAGTATGGCATGGGCACCTCGGTGCAGCGCGCCTCGGCCAACCCGGAGCTCTACCAGCGCGGCCTTGCCTATGGCATCCCGGGCGAGCCGGTGGACGGGATGGACGTGCTGGCCGTGAAGGCGGCGGGCGAGAAGGCGGTCGCTCATGCCCGTGGCGGCAACGGCCCCTACATCCTGGAGATGAACACCTACCGCTATCGCGGCCACTCCATGTCCGATCCGGCGAAGTACCGCTCGAAGGAGGAGGTGCAGAAGATGCGCGAGCAGCACGACCCGATCGACCGGGTGCGCGCGGTGCTGGCCACGCTCGGGGTGGATGAGGCGGCGCTGAAGGAGATCGACCGCGAGATCAAGGACATCGTCACCGACGCTGCCGATTTCGCGCAGACCAGCCCGGAGCCCGATGTTTCCGAGCTGTGGACCGACGTGCTGGTGGCCTGAGGGGGAACGAAACATGCCGATCAACATCCTGATGCCGGCCCTTTCGCCCACCATGACGGAAGGCAAGCTGGCGCGCTGGCTGAAGAAGCCGGGCGAGGCGGTCAAGGCCGGCGAGGTGATGGCCGAGATCGAGACCGACAAGGCGACGATGGAGTTCGAGGCGGTCGACGAGGGCGTGCTGGGCGAGATCCTGGTGCCGGAAGGCACCGAGGGCGTGGCCGTGAACACGCCGATCGCCGTGCTGCTGGGCGATGACGAGAAGCCCGCCGCCGCCGCGGCGGCCGCCCCTGCTGCGAGCGTTCCCGCCGCCCCGCCCGCC
>CAZEQG010000135.1:6623-7482 GCA_964514295.1 uncultured Alphaproteobacteria bacterium | reverse complement strand
CGCGGTCTCGGGCAAGCCGCCGCCGCCCGCGCCGGCAACGGATCCAGCCCCGCCCGGTGGCCGCCCGCCCAATGGCCCCCCCGCCGCCCCCTCGGCGCTGGCCAGCGGCATCGGCAATGTCGCCTCCAACCTGGTGAACGAGCCGGTGACGGCGGTCACCGCACTCGCCCTTGGCGAGTTCGGGGTCGCCTGGCACGCCGGCCAGCGCTTTGCCATCAACAGCACGCTGGGCGTGCTGGGCTGGCAGGATGTGGCGAGCGCCATGGGGCTGCCGCGCCAGCATCTCGATGCCGGGCTTCTGCTCTGCCAGGCCGGCGTGCCCGAGGGCGGCTACGTGGTGCTGCCCTTCATCGGGCCGCGGACCGTGCGCGACGGGGTGGCCGACATCGTGATCAGCAACGCCATCCTGTGGACCGCCGTGGGACTGACGCTCGGCACCGGCGCCAGCCTGCAGACCATCGTGATCGCCGAGGCGATCGAGATCGTGGCCGACATCATCGCCACCCGGCAGATGGATTCGATCGCGGTCGAACTCAGCTTCGACGACTACGAGGCGATGCGGGCGGCCTATCTGGAGCAGCGGCGGCGGCGCTGCGATGACCTGCGCCGGGCCGCCGGCAAGCCTAGCCCAGCGCCCTGATCCCGGCGACGGCGGCCACGGCGAGGGCGGCGGCGGCGAACTCGTTGCCGCTCGCCTTCATGACCGCCAGCGCGATCGCCAGCCCGGCCCATTCCGCCGGCCCCCCGCGTGCCGCCACCGGCCCCAGCACGGCCCCGATCAGGGCCACCGGAATGGCCCTCAGCCAGCCCTCCACCCGCGGCGTGATGGCCACGAACCCCATCAGATAGAAGCCCCCCA
>CAZEQG010000135.1:0-6560 GCA_964514295.1 uncultured Alphaproteobacteria bacterium | reverse complement strand
GCGTCCATCGCCCGCCGTCCTTCCTCCAGCAATCGCGGCCGGCGGGCGGACCAGCCCGGCAAGGCTGCCGGCCAGCGCCCCGGCCAGCAGCGACCACGGGCCGGGCAGCAGCCGGTCCACCGCCACCGCCACCCCGGCCCCCACCAGGAACGGCAGAATGCTGGCCGCACTGCGGAAGAAGCCCACCGCCATGGTGGCGAAGAAGGCCCCGAGAATGAAGTCGACGCCCCAGGCGCGCGGATCGCCCAGCACCTGGCCGAACAGGTGGCCGGCCATGGTCGCCCCCACCCAGGCCAGCCACAGCACCAGCCCGCTGCCCGCCAGATGCGCCGC
This sequence comes from uncultured Alphaproteobacteria bacterium, assembly GCA_964514295.1. Classification (GTDB taxonomy): domain Bacteria; phylum Pseudomonadota; class Alphaproteobacteria; order CAZEQG01; family CAZEQG01; genus CAZEQG01. The sequence continues at coordinate 6,227 of CAZEQG010000135.1, read as the reverse complement.
ATCATCGCGCCCGGCGGCATGCTCGCGCAGGGCCAGCGCCCAGTTGCCGTCGCCCATGACCAGCAGCGACGGATAGCTCTGCCAGGCCGGCAGCGCCCCGAACCATGGCCTGAGCGCCGCCCCCAGCAGCAGGTAGCGGGTGTTCATCGCCAGCACCGTCAGGCACAGGGCGGCCACCGCCGGCGGCTCGCTCCACACCTGCAGGGCCGCCATCTGCGCCCCGCCGGCATTCACCCAGCCGCTCATCAGCACCGCTTCGCCGAGGCTCAGCCCCGCCGCCGCCGCGGTGACGCCCAGCGCCAGGCCGAACAGCACCACGCTGGGCACGAACACCAGCACCGCCCGGGCGCCGCGGCGCAGCCCCTGGCGGGTGAAGGAAGGGGAGCGCCCCATGATGGGTCCTGTCGGCACGGCCGGTGGGAGGAGGCGGAGCCTAGCCGGCGGCAGGGGCCGGTCAATCAAAATCCCGTCATCGCCCGCCCGCGGGCGGCCGGGCTGCCGCCGGCCCGCGCAGCCCGTCCTTGGCAGGAGCGCGGCCCCGCCCCATACTTTCGCGCATGATGCGCGCCTTGCTGCTGCTGGCTGTCCTGCTTGCCGGCATGACCGCCGCCAAAGCCGACCAGAACGACCGCCGGCTGCCCGAACTGTTCGCGCGCCTGAAACAGGCGCCGGACGCGCAGGCCGCCGCGCCAATCGCCGCCCAGATCTGGCAGGCCTGGATGGCCGGCGCCGACGAGGCGCAGAACCTGCTGATGCGCATGGGCGTGTCGGCGATGCAGCGCGACGACCTGAAGGCCGCCCTGCTGCACTTCAACGCCCTGGTCCGCCAGGCGCCGAATTTCGCCGAAGCCTGGAACAAGCGGGCGACCGTGCATTTCCTCATGGGCGACGACGACGCCTCGGTCGCCGACATCTACCGCACGCTGGAGCTGGAGCCGCGCCACTTCGGCGCCCTGTCCGGGCTGGCCGGCATCTTCCTCAAATATGACAGGCTGGAAGGCGCCTTGCGCACCTATGAAAAGGCGCTGTCGATCCACCCCCATCTCGAAGGCGCCGAAGAACAGGTGAAGGCGCTGCGCCTGAAGGTGTATGGCAGCCCGACCTGATCCGGCCGGCCCGGCGGATCGTCCCCGCCCTGCGCTGCCCCTTTGCCCTGGCGGCGCGCCGCCCTAATCTGGGCGCGCAACGGCAGCGGGGACGAGGGTGATGGCGGAGAGCTTCGATCTGGTGGTCCAGGGTGGCACGCTGGTGACGCCGAATGGACCGGAGCGGCTGGATGTCGGCATCCGCGAGGGCCGCATCGCCGGCTTCGGCGACCTGTCGCGGGCCAAGGCGGCGGAGCGCTTCATGGCCGCCGGGCTTACCGTGCTGCCGGGCGTGATCGACACCCAGGTGCATTTCCGCGAGCCCGGGCTGGAGCATAAGGAGGATCTGGCCCATGGCACGCGCGGCGCGGTGCTGGGCGGGGTGACGGCGATCTTCGAGATGCCCAACACCAGCCCCGCCACGGTGACCGCCGCCGACATGGAGAACAAGGTGGCGCGCGGCCTGGCGAGCGCGGCCTGCGATTTCGCCTTCTTCATCGGCGCGGCGGCGGAAAACGCCGACGACCTCGGCACGCTGGAGAACCTGCCCGGCTGCTGCGGGGTGAAGCTGTTCATGGGCAGTTCCACGGGCGGGCTGCTGGTGGAAGACGACGCCACCATCGCCCGGGTGCTGGCCAATGGCCGCCGGCGCATGGCCGTGCATGCCGAGGACGAGCCGCGGCTGCGCGCCCGCAAGGGGCTGGCGGCGGAAGCGGCCCACCCCCGCGCCCATCCGCTGTGGCGCGACGAGCAGACGGCGCTGACCGCGACACAGCGCCTGCTGCGGCTGGCGCGCTTCGCCGGCCGGCGGGTGCATGTGCTGCATGTCACGACCGCCGAGGAGATGCCGCTGCTGGCCGAGAACAAGGATCTGGCGACGGTCGAGGTGACGCCGCAGCACCTCACCCTGGCCGCCCCGGAATGCTATGAGCGGCTGGGCAGCCTTGCCCAGATGAACCCGCCGATCCGCGACGCCCGCCACCGGGAGGCGCTGTGGCGGGCGGTGGCCGACGGCACGGTCGACGTGATCGGCTCCGACCATGCCCCGCATACCCTGGAGGAGAAGGCCAGGCCCTATCCCGGCAGCCCGTCCGGCATGCCGGGCGTGCAGACGCTGCTGCCGCTGATGCTGAACCATGTGGCCGAAGGCAGGCTGAGCCTGCTGCGCCTGGTCGACCTGGTCTGCCACGGCCCGCAGCGCATCTACGGTATCGCCGGCAAGGGGCGGCTCGCCCTCGGCTATGACGGCGACCTGACGGTGGTGGACCTCGACGCACGGCGCACCATCACCAATTCCTGGATCGCCAGCAAATCCGGCTGGACGCCGTTTGACGGGATGACGGTGACCGGCTGGCCGGTCGCCACCATCCTGCGTGGCCGCGTGGTGATGCGCGAGGATGAGGTGCTGGGCCCGCCCGCCGGCCGGCCGGTGCGCTTCCAGGAGTGCCTGTAGCCGCCGGTTGCCGACGCCCCGGGCGGGGGCTAGGCTGCCGGCAAGGCAATGGTTGGAGGAACCCCATGACCGCCTGCATCGTCGGCTGGGCCCATACGCCCTTCGGCAAGCTGGAGAACGAGGATATCGAGAGCCTGATCGTGCGGGTGGCGGGCGAGGCGCTGGCCGATGCCGGCATCGGGCCGGCCGACATCGACCAGATCTTCCTCGGCCATTATGGCGAGGGCTTCGTGCGCCAGGGCTTTCCCGCCTCGCTGGTGCTCCAGGCATCCGATGCCTTCCGCTTCAAGCCGGCGACCAGGGTGGAGAATGCCTGCGCCACCGGCTCGGCCGCGATCCACCAGGCGATGAACACCATCGCTGCCGGCAGGGCACGCTTCGCCCTGGTGGTCGGGGTCGAGAAGATGACCGCCGTGGCCGGGCCGCAGGTGGCGGAATCCCTGATCCGGGCCAGCTACATCAAGGAGGAGGGGGATATCGAGGGCGGCTTTGCCGGCGTGTTCGGACGGATCGCCCAGCAGTATTTCCAGCGCTACGGCGACCAGTCGGACGCGCTCGCAAGGATTGCCGCCAAGAACCACCGCAACGGCGTGGCCAACCCCTATGCGCATATGCGCAAGGATTTCGGCTACGAGTTCTGCCGCAATGCCTCCGACAAGAACCCGCTGGTGGCGGGGCCGCTGAAGCGCACCGACTGCAGCCTGGTCTCGGACGGGGCGGCGGCCGTGGTGCTGGGCGATGTGTCGACGGCGCTGACCATGCCCAAGGCCGTGGCCTTCCGCGCCGCGGTGCAGGTGAACGACTTCCTGCCGATCAGCCGGCGCGACATCGTCGCCTTCGAGGGCTGCGAGCAGGCCTGGCGGCAGGCGCTGGCGCAGGGGCGGCTCGGCCTCGACGATCTCGACCTGGTGGAGACGCATGACTGCTTCACCGTGGCCGAGCTGATCGAATACGAGGCCATGGGCCTCGCCCCCAAGGGCCAGGGTGCCCGCGCCATCCTGGAAGGCTGGACGGAGAAGGACGGCCGCCTGCCGGTCAACCCCTCCGGGGGCCTGAAATCCAAGGGGCATCCGATCGGCGCCACCGGGGTGTCGATGCATGTGATGGCCGCGATGCAGGTGCGCGGGCAGGCCGGCGACATGCAGGTGAAGGACGCCCGCCTCGCCGGCGTGTTCAACATGGGCGGCGCGGCCGTGGCGAACTTCGTGTCGATCCTGGAGCCGCTGAAGTAGCGCCGATGGACGGTTTTCCGGCCCTGGTGAGGGAGCGTGTGCACGCTCTCTATGGCGACCGGCTGGTGGAGTTGGTGCTGTTTGGCAGCCGGGCACGAGGGGACCATCGCCCGGACAGCGACTGGGACTTTGCGGTGCGGCTGCGGCCGTTGTTGGACCGGTCGCGCGACGAAGAGGCACTCGCTCGGCTGCCTCTCGAAATATTCGAGTCCACCGGAGAGTGGGTGCAGTTCGTCGTCCAGGAAGCCGGCAACGAGCGGCCCGGCCTGCTGCGTGCCGCCATCCGCATGGAAGGGCGGACGGTGTGAGGGTGGCGGACCAGGCCGACATCACCGCCGAACTGCATGACTGCATCTTCATGCTGAGGCCGGCGGTCCACAGCCTGTCGGGCGGGTTTCCGTCCGGTGCGGCGGGGGATGCATTCCGGGCGGCCGAGAGGGCAGCGCGGACCTTCGTCCCGGTTCGCGGCGGCCGGGTGGTGAAGACCCACTCCGGCGTCCAGTCGGAGTTCTGGCGGCTCACCGAAGCTGAGCCGCATTTGCGCCGAAGCCACGGCGTGCTGGCGACCGGTTTGGCCCTGCGGTTCAAGCATGACTACGGATCGCCGCAGGAGGTATCGCATGCCGAGGCGGTTCGCACGCTGTGCGGCGCCGCCGCGCTTGTGCGTGCTGTTGCGCAGGTGCTCAATGTCGATGTCGACCAAGCGCCGGAAGCGGCCGCCCTCTGGATCGGCATTTCGGAGCTGTCCATCACATGACCAGTTTTCCACCGCCGGTGATGAACCTCGGCCGGCTGCTGTCGGACACGGCCAGGGCCTGGCCGGGGCGGATCGGGCTGGTGCGCGGGGAGGAGCTCTGGCGCTGGGACGAGATCGACGGGGCGGTGAACGCCCTGGTCGCCGGCCTGCGCAGCCTCGGCCTGGCCAAGGGGCAGCGGATACTGATCGCCTCCCGCAACCGGCCCGAGATGTTCTTTGCCATGTGGGCCGTCTTCAAGCTGGGGGCGGTCGCCGTGCCGGTGAACCCGCGCCTGACGCCGCCGGAGATGGCCTATCTCGCCGCCCATAGCGGCGCCGTGGCGATCCTTCACGACAGCGGCTTCGAGCCGCATGTGGCGGCGATGCGGGCCGCCGCCCCGGCGATCGGCCATGTGCTGGGCTTCGACGGCGACTACCCCGCCCTGGTCGCCGCCCATCGCGGGGCGCCGGCCTGGGAGGAGGAGGTCGGCTACGGCGATCCGCTGTGGTTCTTCTACACCTCCGGCACCACGGGGCGGCCGAAGGCGGGGGTGCTGACACATGGGCAGATGGCCTTCGTCACCACCAACCACCTGGCCGACCTGATGCCGGGGCTGACGGTGGAGGATGCGAGCCTGGTGGTGGCCCCGCTGTCGCACGGCGCCGGCGTCCACATGCTGAGCCAGGTGGCGCGCGGCGCCAAGTCGGTGCTGCCGGTGCAGGACCGCCTGGACCCGGCCGAGGTCTGGGCGCTGGTCGAGCGCTGGCGGGTGTCGAACATGTTCACGGTGCCAACCATCGTGAAGATGCTGGTCGAGCATCCGGCGGTGGACCGGCACGACCATTCGAGCCTGCGCCACCTGATCTATGCCGGGGCGCCGATGTACCGGGCCGACCAGAAGCTGGCGCTGGCGAAGCTTGGCCGCGTGCTGGTGCAGTATTTCGGCCTCGGCGAGGTTACCGGCAACATCACCGTGCTGCCCGCCTTCCTGCACCGCGAGGACGACGCCGCGCCGGACGCCCGCATCGGCACCTGCGGGCTGCCGCGGACCGGCATGGAGATTGGCATCCTCGACCCCGAGGGCCGCCGCCTGCCGCCTTTCGAGACCGGCGAGATATGCTGCCGCGGCCCCGCCGTCTTCGCCGGCTACCACGACAATCCCGAGGCGACGGCGAAGGCGCTGAAGGGCGGCTGGTTCCACACCGGCGATCTCGGCCATGTCGATGCCGAGGGGTTCGTCTACATCACCGGCCGGGCCTCCGACATGTACATCTCGGGCGGCTCCAACATCTACCCGCGCGAATGCGAGGAGATCCTGCTGGCCCATCCGGCGGTATCCGAGGTGGCGGTGCTGGGCGTGCCGGATGCGAAATGGGGCGAGGTCGGGGTTGCCGTGGTGGTGCTGCGGGCCGGCCAGACGGCCGACGAGGCGGCGCTGCTGGCCCATCTGGACGGCCGGCTGGCGCGCTACAAGTGGCCCCGGCGCTTCTTCTTCTGGGAGGCGCTGCCGAAATCGGGCTATGGCAAGATCACCAAGCAGATGGTGCGCGAAGAGCTGTATGCCCGGGGCGAGATCGCCCGGCAGGAAAGCGCATGAGAACGCTCCGCCAGCCCGGTCCGGCGCTGCTGCCCCGGATGATCGCGGCAGAGGCGCGCTGCGCCGGGCGGATGCGGGTGGTGCTGCCGGCCGGGGCCGAGCTGTTCGCCGGCGCGATCGCCG
>CAZEQG010000134.1:0-7500 GCA_964514295.1 uncultured Alphaproteobacteria bacterium | reverse complement strand
CGGCTCTATTTCGAGCCGCTGACGGCCGAGGACGTGATCGCGCTGATCGAGCGCGAGGCCGAGAAGGGCACGCTGCTGGGTGCCATCCCGCAATTCGGCGGGCAGACCCCGCTGAAGCTGGCGGCGGCCCTGGAGGCGGCGCGCATCCCGGTGCTCGGCACCTCGCCCGACGCCATCGACCTGGCCGAGGACCGCAAGCGCTTCCAGGAGCTGCTGGAGCGTCTGGGCCTGCGCCAGCCCGCCAACGGCACCGCCTTCACGGTGGCCGAGGCCGAGGCGGTGGCCGAGCGCATCGGCTATCCGGTGGTGATCCGCCCCTCCTATGTGCTGGGCGGGCGGGCCATGGAGATCGTCCACGATCCCTCGCAGCTCCACCGCTATGTCGCCACCGCCGCCCAGGTGTCGGGCCGCAACCCGGTGCTGATCGACAGCTTCCTCAGCCACGCCATCGAGGTGGATGTGGACGCGCTGTGCGACGGCGAGACGGTCCATGTCGCCGGCATCATGGAGCATATCGAGGAGGCCGGCATCCATTCCGGCGACAGCGCCTGCTCGCTGCCGCCGCAGAGCCTGTCGCCCGAGACCGTCGCCGACATCCGCCGCCAGTCGGCCCTGCTGGCCCGCGGGCTCGGCGTCGTCGGGCTGATGAACGTGCAGTTCGCGGTGAAGGACGGCACGGTGTTCATCCTGGAGGTGAACCCGCGGGCCAGCCGCACGGTGCCCTTCGTGGCCAAGGCCACGGGCGTGCCGGTGGCCAAGATCGCCGCCCGGATCATGGCCGGCGAGAAGCTGTCGGCCTTCGACCTGCCGCAGGAGCAGCCGCGCCACGTCGCGGTGAAGGAGGCGGTGTTCCCCTTCGCCCGCTTCCCCGGCGTCGACATCATCCTGGGGCCCGAGATGAAGTCGACCGGCGAGGTGATGGGCATAGACGAGGACTTCCCGAAGGCTTTCGCGAAGTCGCAGCTTGCCGCCGGGGTGACCCTGCCGCGCGAGGGCACGGTGTTCGTGTCGGTCAAGGATGCCGACAAGCCGCTGATCGCCGAGTCGATCCGGCTGCTGCGCCAGATGGGCTTCCAGGTGCTGGCCACCGAAGGCACCTGCCGCTACCTGACGGAGCACGCGATCGAGGCGCGCAGGGTCAAGAAGGTGCTGGAGGGCCGGCCGCACATCGTCGACAACATGATCTCAGGGCATGTCGACCTGGTGATCAACACAACCGAGGGTAACAAGGCCATCGCCGACAGTTTCAGCTTGCGGCGGACGGCGTTGACTTACAATATTCCCTACTACACGACGATCGAGGGTGCCCAGGCTGCGGTAAGGGCCATCCAGGCCCTGCGTGCCGGCAAGCTCGACGTGGCGCCGCTGCAGCACTACCTGCACGGTTCGTTCTAGCGCAACGGAACCAGCCAGGGCCCGGTGCCGCTGAACGCGGTGCCGTGTTGGCGTATGCGTCCTTTGTCGGAGCCGTTGGAAGAGGGATGGGTCTCGCAGATGCAGAAAGTCCCGATGACCGCGCAAGGCTATGAACGCCTCCAGGAGGAGCTTCGCGTTCTGCGCACGATCGAACGCCCGGCCGTGATCCGGGCGATCGCCGAAGCGCGCGAGCATGGCGACCTGTCGGAGAATGCGGAGTACCATGCGGCCCGGGAACGACAGTCCTTCATCGAAGGGCGCGTCGCCGAGCTGGAGGACAAGATCAGCCGGGCCGAGATCATCGACGTGTCGAAGCTGTCGGGCGACAGCGTGACCTTCGGCACCACCGTGACCCTCGCCGACGAGGATACGGACGAGGAGAGCACCTACACCCTGGTCGGCCCGGACGAGGGCGATGTCGGCAAGGGGCTGCTGTCGATCACGGCACCGCTGGCCCGCGCCATGATCGGCAAGAAGGTCGGCGACAGCGTCGAGGTGAACACGCCGCGTGGCGGCCGCTCCTACGAGATCGTCCGCATCGAGGTGAAGTAGATCCGGCCGGCGGATCGCGCCACCGGCCCCCGGATCACTCCACCGGCGCCAGGGTGTAGCCGCGGGACCGCATGCAGAAATCCAGCAGGTCGCGCTCGCGGGCGGCGTTCGCCTGGAAGGCATAGGGCCAGCGGTAGCGGTAGCCGCCATAGTAGGGGTGCTGGCCGTAGCCATAGGCGAAGCTGTAGCGCCAGCGGTCCTGCCTGGCCTCGCGCCAGGCCAGCTCGGCGCATTCGCGCCGCTCCAGCTCCGCCTGCCCGGCGCTGGCACTGGGCTTGACATACTGCATGTTCTGGACGCAGCCGGCCAGCAGGGGCAGGCCACATATCGCCAGGGCCAGCGGCCGCAGCGCGATCATCTCATCCTCCTGACCCCCGTCGACCGACAATATAGCAACTGTTTGCAGCTTGCTTAAGGGGGGTGGAATCCTATATTGCAGCGCACACGCGCGTCGCGCCCCCTCCCCCACTTGCCGGCCCGGTGTCATGCAGATCCGCAACGTCGCGATCATCGCCCATGTCGATCACGGAAAGACCACGCTGGTCGACTGCCTGCTGAAGCAGTCGGGCACCTTCCGCGAGAACCAGCAGACCGCCGAGCGGATGATGGATTCGAACGACCTGGAGCGCGAGCGCGGCATCACCATCCTGGCCAAGTGCACCTCGGTGCAATGGGGCGACACCCGCATCAACATCGTCGACACGCCCGGCCATGCCGATTTCGGCGGCGAGGTCGAGCGCATCCTCAGCATGGTCGACGGCGCGGTGGTGCTGGTCGATGCGGCCGAGGGGCCGATGCCGCAGACCAAGTTCGTGCTGGGCAAGGCGCTGCGCCGGGGGCTGGCGCCGATCGTGGTGGTGAACAAGGTCGACAAGCCCGACCAGCGGGCCTACGCCGTGCAGGACGAGATGTTCGACCTGTTCGCCTCGCTCGACGCCAACGACCGCCAGCTCGACTTTCCCACCCTCTTCGCCAGCGCCAAGCAGGGCTGGGCCGCGGCAACGCCAGACGCCCCCGCCCGCGACATGGCCCCGCTGTTCGAGATGATCGTGCGCCATGTGCCGGCGCCCGCGGTCGATCCCACGGGCGCCTTCACCATGCTGGCGACGACGCTGGAGGCGAACCCCTATCTCGGCCGGCTGCTGACCGGGCGGGTGCAGTCCGGCATCCTGCGCCCGAACCTGCCGGTCAAGGCGCTGCGGCGCGACGGCACGCTGCTGGAGACCGGGCGCATCACCAAGGTGCTGGCCTTCCGCGGGCTGGAGCGGGTGCCGCTGGACGAGGCGGTGGCCGGCGACATCGTGGCCGTCGCGGGGCTGTCGGAGGCAACCGTTGCCGACACCATCTGCGCGCCCGAGGTGACGGCCGCGCTTCCGGCCCAGCCCATCGACCCGCCGACCCTGGCGATGACCTTCTCGGTCAATGATTCCCCGCTCGCCGGCACCGAAGGCGACAAGGTGACCGGCCGGATGATCCGCGACCGCCTGTTCCGCGAGGCGGAGGGCAATGTCGCCCTGCAGGTGCGCGAGACGGCCGAGAAGGACGCGGTCGAGGTGGCTGGGCGTGGCGAGCTGCAGATGGCGGTGCTGATCGAGACCATGCGCCGCGAAGGCTTCGAGATGTCGATCAGCCGTCCGCGCGTGCTGTTCAAGACCGATGCGGTCAGCGGTCAGCGGCTGGAGCCTATCGAAGAGGTGGTGGTCGATGTCGACGAGGAGTTCTCCGGCGTCGTCGTCGACAAGCTGTCCCAGCGCAAGGGCGAGCTGCGCGAGATGCGGCCATCGGGCGGCGGCAAGCAGCGCCTGGTGTTCCACGCCCCGTCGCGCGGGCTGATCGGCTATCATGGCGAGTTCATGACCGACACCCGCGGCACCGGCGTGCTCTACCGCCTGTTCCACGCCTATGCCCCCTACAAGGGCCCGATCCCGGCCCGGCGCACCGGCAGCCTGATCTCGATGGAGCTGGGGGCGGCCGTCGCCTATGCCCTGTGGTACCTGGAGGAGCGCGGGCCGCTGTTCGTCAATCCCGGCGACCGGGTCTATCCCGGCATGGTGATCGGCGAGCACAACCGCGGCCCCGACCTCGACGTGAACCCGCTGAAGTCGAAGCAGCTCACCAATATCCGCGCCGCCGGCAAGGATGATGCGATCATCCTGACGCCGCCGATCCGCATGACGCTGGAGAAGGCCATCGCCTATATCGGCGACGACGAGCTGGTCGAGGTGACTCCGAAATCGGTGCGGCTGCGCAAGCGCTTCCTCGACGTGAACGAGCGCAAGAAGCAGGCGAAGAAGGTGGCGAACGAGTAGCATGCTGCGCCTGGAGCGGCTGACCGGCGAAGGGCTGGCCTCGCGGATCGGCGATCTTGCCGCCCTGCGCATCGCGGTGTTCCGCGACTGGCCCTATCTCTATGACGGCGACCTCGACTACGAGCGCGGCTATATCGCGACCTACCTGCATTCGGCGCGCGCCTGCCTGATCGCCGCCTTCGACGACGATCGCGTGGTTGGTGCGGCAACCGCCCTGCCGCTGGCCGACGAGCCAGGCTATGTCACCGGCGCCTTCCGGGACGCGGGCATCGCGCTTGACGATGTGTTCTATCTTGGCGAATCGGTGCTGCTGCCGGCCTATCGCGGGCGCGGCATAGGCGTCGGGTTCTTTGCCGAGCGCGAGGCGGTGGCCCGGGCCGGGGGCTTTGCCTGGGCCTATTTCTGCGGCGTGCAGCGCGCCCCCGACGACCCGCGCCGGCCGCCGGGCTTCGTGCCGCTGGACGCATTCTGGGGCCGGCGCGGCTATCGCATGGTCGACGGGCTGACCTGCCGCTTCTCCTGGCGCGAGATTGGCGAGGCGGCGGAGAGCGGCAAGATCATGCAGTTCTGGCGAAAGCGGCTGGACTGAGGCGTCTTCGCGCTCGCGCGCGGCGTGCGCTTGCGGCAATCTTCGCCGCCCGCCGCGCCGGCAGGCCAATCTTTGCGAGGAGCGTCCCGATGGCCCTTTCCCCCGAAACCCGCGCGAAGCTGAAGACCGTGAGCACCGCGACGCTGTGCACCGCCCTGTTCAAGCGCGGGCTGCGCAGCCAGTTCATCCAGAACGTGCAGCGCCTCAGCACCGGCAGCGAGACCATGGTGGGAGAGGCCTTCACCCTGCGCTACATCCCCGCCCGCGAGGACCTGAACCCGATCACCGTGTTCCAGGACCGCACCCATCCCCAGCGCGTGGCTGTGGAGCGCTGCCCGGCCGGCGCTGTCATGGTGATCGACAGCCGCAAGGACCCGCGCGCCGCCTCGGCCGGCGCCATCCTGGTCTCGCGCCTCATGCAGCGCGGCGCCGCCGGCGTGGTGACCGATGGCGGCTTCCGCGACTCGGCCGAGATCGCCGCCCTCGGCATCCCCGCCTACCACCAGCGCCCCTCGGCGCCGACCAACCTGACCGCCCATCAGGCGATCGACATCGATGTCCCGATCGCCTGCGGCGACGCGCCGGTGTTCCCGGGCGACGTGGTGGTCGGCGACGGCGACGGGGTGGTGGTGATCCCCGCCCATCTGGCCGACGCGATCGCCGCCGAGGCGGTGGAAATGACGGTCTACGAGGATTTCGTGGCCGAGCAGGTGGCCGCGGGCCATCCCGTGATCGGCCTCTATCCGCTGCTCGACGACGCACCGAAGGCGGCCTTCGCCGCCTGGCGCCAAGCCAGGGGCCGCTGACCTCAGGACGGCGGCAGCCGCAGGCGGATCACGCCGCGCATTTCCCCCGGATCGATCGCCCGGCCCTTGCGGGTGATCACCAGGCGGCCCTGCCGGGCAAGCTCCGCCGCCACCCGCCGCGTCAGCGCCAGCAGCGGCCGCCAGTCCTCAGGCCTGACCGCCTGGGCCGCATCGGCGGGCGAGATCGAACCGCCCGGCCGGGCGGCCAGCAGCGCCTCGATCGCCGCCGCCAGGGCGGCCCGCACTGTGTCATCGTCAGGTCTTGCCATGAGCGCTATAGTGCCGCGCATGACGGGTGGCACGGAAGAACTGATCCTGGCGATGACGCTGTTCGTGGGCGGGCATTTCCTGCTCTCGCACCCGACCGTGCGGCCGCGCCTGGTGCGCCAGCTCGGCGAGAACGGCTTCACCATCGCCTATTCGCTGGCCGCCATCGTCGCCCTGGTGTGGGCGCTGATGGCCTATGGCAGGGCGCCCTACGTGGCGTTGTGGCCGGCCGAGCCATGGACCCGGCTGGTCCCGGTCGCGGTGATGCCGGTCGCCCTGTTCCTGGTGGTGGCGGCGCTGACCACGCCCAATGTCACCGCCGTCGGCGGCGAGCGGCTGGCGACCCATGGCGATCCGGCCCCCGGCATCATGCGGGTGACCCGCCACCCGATGATGTGGGGCGTGCTGCTGTGGGCGCTGTCCCACCTGCCGCCCAATGGCGATCTGGCCAGCCTTGTGCTGTTCGGCGGCATGGCGGTCCTGTCGGGCGGCGGCATGCTGGCGATCGATGCCAAGAAGGCGGCGCGGCTCGGCCCCGCCTGGGGGCCGATCGCCCTCACCACCTCGGTGCTGCCCTTCAAGGCCATCCTTGAAGGCCGCGCGCGCTTCGATGCCGCCGGCATCGGCTGGTGGCGGCCATTGCTGGCGGCACTGCTCTACATCGGGCTGCTGCATGGGCATGCCTATGTCGCCGGGGTGCCGGTGGGGCTGAATTAAGGGCTTGCACGGCGGCCGGGGCCGGGGATTGATCCTGACCCCACGACCGGAGCAACTGCCATGTCCCTCGAAGCCTGGCTCGCCTTCACCGCCGCCTCGGCCATCCTGTGCGCCATTCCGGGGCCGACCGTCCTCCTCATCATCTCCTATTCGATCGCCCATGGCCGGCGGATGGCCGCCGCCATCGTCGCCGGCACGGCGCTTGGCGACTTTGTGGCGATGACCGCCTCGCTGCTGGGGCTCGGTGCCGTGCTGGCCGCATCGGCCGCCCTGTTCACGGTGCTGAAATGGGCCGGGGCCGCCTATCTCGTCTATCTCGGCGTCATGCTGTGGCGGGCGCCGGTGGCCGACCAGGAAGCGGCACCACCGCCGGCCGATCCGCGCCGCGCCTTCGGCCACGCCTTTGCCGTGACCGCCCTCAATCCCAAGGGCATCGTGTTCTTCGTCGCCTTCCTGCCGCAGTTCCTCGATCCCGGGCGCCCGATGCTGCCGCAGCTCCTGATCTGCGAGGCGACCTTCCTGGCCGTCGCCACGGCCAATGCGGTGGCCTATGCCCTGCTCGGCAGCGCTGCCCGGGGCGCCGTCCGGCGGCCGGCACTGCGCCGCGCCGTCAACCGGGTCGGCGGCAGCCTGCTGATCGGGGCCGGCCTCGCCACCGCCGCCGCCCGGCGGGGCTGAGGGCCGGCGGGGCTAAGGGCCGGCGGGGCTGAGGGCCGGTCAGCGCAGCGCGAAGTTCACCGGCACGACGAATTCCAGCTGCCCCTCCGCCAGCCCCGGCGGCGGCGTCGGCAGCGGGTCGGCGCGCTGGATCATCTGGCCGACCGCGGTATCGAGCGCGTCATGG
>CAZEQG010000133.1:0-7513 GCA_964514295.1 uncultured Alphaproteobacteria bacterium | reverse complement strand
CGAGGAGGTGCGCGCGCTCGCCGCCCGGCTCGACCTGCTGGAGCATCTGCGCGGCATCGCCCCCGGCACCGTGCGCCTGATGCTGGCGATCGAGACGGCGGCGGGGCTGCTCGCGGCACCTGCCCTGGCGGCCGCCAGCCCGCGCGTGTCGGGCCTGATGTTCGGGGCCGAGGACTACAGCCGCGACATCAACCTGCCGGCGGTGCGCACCGGCATCGCCCGCGACTTCATCCACGCCCGCTCGGCCATCGTCGTCGCCGCCACGGCGGCCGGGCTGCCGGCGATCGACGGCGTATGGCCGGACCTGAAGGACGACGAGGGGCTGGCCGCCGATTCGGCGATGGCCCGCGCCCTCGGCTTCCTCGGCAAGTCCCTGGTGCATCCGGGCCAGATCGCGGTGGTGAACGCCGCCTTCAGCCCGAGTGCCGAGGAGATCGCCTATGCCCGCGATCTTGCCGCGGAGTTCGAGAAGGCGGTGGGCGAGGGCCAGGGATCGATCAGCTTCCGCGGCAAGCTGGTCGACCGGCCGATCTATGCCCGCGCGGTCGCCACCCTTCGCCTGGCCGGGCGCATCGCCGCCGCCTAGCAACGCCCTTGCCCCGCCTCCGCGCCTGCCAGCGGGCGCGAAAGCTCGACCCTGGAGCGCCACCGGCGCCGGAGGCGGGGCGGACCACCACCCGGAGGACACCATCATGCCCGTCAAGGAAGGCTGGACCGGCCGCTATTTCGAGGATTTCACGGTCGGCGACATCTACCGCTCGCGCCTCGGTCGCACCATCACCGATACGGACAACATCTATTTCTCGCTGCTCAGCAACAACACCAACCAGATCCACTTCAACGTCGAGTATGCCCGCCAGACCGGCTTTGACGGGCTGCTGGTCAACAGCATCGTCACGCTGGCCGTGGTGGCCGGGCTCGGCGTCATCGATGTCAGCGAGAACGGGTTTGCCCTCGGCTGGGACGAGATCAAGCTGCCCAACCCCGTTTATGCCGGCGACACGCTGTACTGCGAGCAGCGGGTGGTGGAGGTGCGGGAATCGCGGTCGCGCCCGCAGCAGGGCATCGTCAAGGTGCGCACCCTCGGCGTGAAGCAGGACGGCACCGTGGTGATCGACTACACCCGCAGCGTGATGGTGTGGAAGCGTGCCCACGCGCCCCGCCGCGACCTGTTCCCGGAGCCGAAGCTGCCGGGCTGAGGCGCCGCACCGTCAGCCCTTGCCGCTGCCCGACCGCGCCCGGCGGAAGGCATCGAGACCAAGCTCGTCGAGCAGGGCCTGTTCGGCCCGGTTGCGCTCCGCCTCCTCCCGCTTCTCCCGGTTCTCCAGGGCGATCTCGTAGCGCTTGACCTCCTGGAACGCCTCCGCCACCACCGCGCGGGCCTGTTCGACCGCCGCCTGCTTGGCCGTGATCGCCGCCACCAGGTCGGCGCGCCGGGCGCGGTAGCGTGCCAGATAGGCCGGGAAGGCCCGCGCCATGTCGAGATCGCCGCGCGACAGCATCTGCTCGCGGTCGCGCTCGGCCTCCAGATCATCCAGGCGGTCGTTCAGCGCCGCCAGCTCGGCTTCCTGCTGCACCAGCGCCCGGCGCTTCTCGTCGAGCTGGCGGCGGTGCAGCCGGATCAGCTTGCCGAGCGCGTCAGCCATCGAGGATCGCCGCGAGCTGGTGGTAGCCTTCCTCCAGGTCCGCGCGCTCGTGCATGCCCTGGGCCAGGAACCCCTCCAGCGCGTCGTGGTAGCGGATCGCCTCGTCGACCGCCGCGTCGCTGCCGCGCCGGTAGGCGCCGAGCCGGATCATCTCGGCCATGTCCTCATAGGTCGACATCAGCCGGCGGGCGCGCTGGACCAGGGCATTCTCGTCGGGCGTGTTGCACTCGGGCATCATCCGGCTGACGCTGCGCAGGATGTTGATGGCGGGATAGCGGCCGCGCTCGGCGATCTGGCGCTCCAGGACGATATGGCCGTCGAGAATGCCGCGCACGGCATCGGCAATCGGCTCGTTGTGGTCGTCGCCTTCCACCAGCACGGTGAACACGCCGGTGATCGCGCCGGCCCCGACCCCGGGCCCCGCCCGCTCCAGCAGCCGCGGCAGTTCCGCAAAGACCGTGGGCGTATAGCCCTTGGCCGCCGGCGGCTCGCCGGCCGACAGGCCGATCTCGCGCTGGGCCATGGCAAAGCGCGTGATCGAATCGATCATGCACAGCACCGACAGCCCCTGGTCGCGGAAATATTCGGCGATCGCCAGGGTCAGATAGGCGGCCTGCCGGCGCATCAGCGGCGGCTCGTCGGAGGTGGCCACCACCACCACCGAGCGCGCCAGGCCGTCGGGACCGAGATCGTCCTGGATGAACTCGCGCACCTCGCGGCCGCGCTCGCCGACGAGGCCGATCACATTCACGTCAGCGGCGGTGTAGCGCGCCAGCATCGACATCAGGATCGACTTGCCCACGCCGGAGCCGGCGAAGATGCCCATGCGCTGGCCAAGGCAGGTCGACAGGAAGGTGTTGATGGCGCGCACGCCGAGATCGATCTTGGGGCCCACCGGCTGGCGGGCATGGGCGGGTGGCGCGCCGGCCTTGATCGGCACCGGCACCCGGCCCGAGGCCAGGGCTCCGCCGCCATCGACCGGCTCGGCCAGCCCGTTGATCACCCGCCCCAGCCACGTTTCGTGCGGATAGATGACCGGCCGGGCATCGGCGATCTCGGCCCGGCAGCCGATGCCGACCCCGTCCAGCGTGCCGAAGGGCATCAGCATCGCCCTGCCGTCGCGGAAGCCCACCACCTCGCACGGCACCCGCCGGCGATCGCGGGCGATGATGTGGGCGACATCGCCAATGGACAGCGCCTGGTCCGCGCCCTTGACCTCGACCAGAAGCCCGAGCACGGCCGAAACCCGGCCATACAACCGGACCTCTGGAATTTTCGTCAAAGTGTCGACAAGATATCTCACAGGGCTCGCCATGGTGATCCGGTCCCTAACGCGTCCCGAGTGTGTTAATAGTCTGTTCAGCGCTTGGGGGGTAGCGTGTTGGCGTGTGCGGGGTTGGCGCCGGGCTTTCGCTGCGGGAGACACGGCCATGCGTGTGCTTTTGGTTGAGGACGACGCTTCGACGGCAAAAAGTGTCGAGATGATGCTGGGCGCCGCCGGTTTCGTGGTCGATGTCACGGATCTCGGCGAGGACGGGCTGGAGATCAGCAAGCTCTACGACTACGACATCATCCTGCTCGACCTGATGCTGCCGGACATGGACGGGTATGAGGTGCTGCGCCGGCTGCGCGCGTCAAAGATCATGACGCCAATCCTGATCCTGTCCGGCCTGTCGGAGCTGGACAACAAGATCAAGGGGCTGGGCTTCGGGGCCGATGACTATCTGACCAAGCCCTTCGACCGGCGTGAGCTGGTCGCCCGCATCCAGGCGATCGTCAGGCGCTCCAAGGGCCATTCGCAATCGGTCATCGATGTCGGGCGGCTGCGGGTCAACCTGGATGCCCGCACGGTCGAGGTCGGCGGCTCCTCCGTCCACCTGACCGCCAAGGAATACGGCATCCTGGAACTGATGGCCCTGCGCAAGGGCACGACGCTGACCAAGGAGATGTTCCTCAACCACCTCTATGGCGGCATGGACGAGCCCGACGCCAAGATCATCGACGTCTTCGTGTGCAAGCTGCGCAAGAAGCTGTCGGGCGCGCTGAAGGGCGAGAACTACATCGAGACGGTGTGGGGCCGCGGCTACCTGCTGCGCGAACCCGGGGAGAGGCCGGCCGTCCGCAAGGTGGCGTCGCGCTGATCGCCACCCCCCAGCCGCGCCAGAATACCCCCCAGACGCACCAGCCCCCGCCACAAGGCCGCGAAGGCGGCCCGCACCGCCGCCCCATGCAGCCGCCGGCCGATCCGCACATGCGCCTCGATGATGTCGCTCCGGCTCATGCCATGCCGCGGGCCATACTGCCGGTCGAGGCTTTCAAATTCCTGCATCATGGATTACCCTCCGTTTCCTGACGGTCGCGGATGTTTCCGCGATACACATGATCTGCGCTGGAAAATGTCACGCGGCAAACGATCGATTCTCACCGTTCAGATTACTCTGCGTATTTCGGTGAGGGACCAGTGAGCACTGACCTTCCCCCGCTCGGCTCGCTGCGTGCCTTCGAGGCCGCCGCCCGCCATCTGAGCTTCGCCAAGGCGGCCGACGAACTGGCGGTGACGCCGGCCGCCATCAGCCATCAGATCAAGGGGCTGGAGGAATGGCTGGGGCTGCCGCTGTTCGTGCGCGGCAACCGGAAGGTAACGCTGTCGGAGGCGGGGCGCGCCTGCCTGCCCGGGGTGCGCGACGGCTTCGACAGGCTGCGCCAGGCGGTGGGGCAGGCCCGCGCGCTGACCGCCAGCCAGATCCTGACGGTGACCACCGCCCCCGGCCTGGCGGCGCAGTGGCTGGTGCCGCGGCTGGAGGGTTTCCAGCGCCTGCACCCTGAGATCGATGTGCGGATCTCGGCCAACTTCGAGGTGGTCGACCTGCGCAGCGGCAGGGCCGATATCGGGGTGCGCTACGGGGCGGGGCTGTATCCGGGCCTGAAGGTCTATCGCATGTTCGGCGATGCCGTGGTGCCGGTCTGCGCGCCCGCCCTTGCGACCAGCCTTAAGGTGCCCGCCGATCTTGCGGCCTGCCGGCTGCTGCACGACGATTCGGCCCGCTTCGATCCAACCCAGCCGGACTGGCGGATGTGGCTGAAGGCCGTGGGCACCAGCCATCCGGAGACCGAGAGGGGATTGCACTTCAGCCATGCCGAGCACGCCATCGCGGCGGCCGAGCAGGGGCTTGGCGTGCTGCTGTCGCGGCGAAGGCTGGTGGCGCCCGCCGTTGCGGCAGGCCGGCTGGTGATACCCTTTGCCGTCGACATGCCGACGCGCTTGGCCTATTGGCTGGTCCACCCGGAAGGGGCGGAGCGGCAGCCCAAGGTCGCGGCCTTCCGCGACTGGCTGCTGGCGGAGGCGGCGGGCGAGCCGGAGTGAGCCGCCCGCAGCAATAAGGAGGCCGCGCCAGGCCACCGGGGCCCGGCGCGGCGTTTCCGGGGTCAGGCCGCGCGGCGGGGGTCGTTCGCGTTGGCCGCCCCGAAGGCGATGTTCTGGATGTCGGAGCGGGCGATGCCGATGTCGCGCAGGACGTGATCGTCCAGGCTCATCAGCTCGGCATAGGTCTCCTGACGCTTGCGGAAGCTGCGCAGCGGCTCGATCACGAACCGCACCACCGCCCCCACGATGCCCAGCAGCAGGCGGGCGGTATGCACGGCGCGCAGCGCGCGCGCCTCGCGCAGGACATCATCGATGTCCTTGGCCCCGACGACGCGCACCGCCCCCTGCGGCAGCGCGGTCGTGTTGACCTCAGCCGATTCGGTCAGTGCAGTCTGGCGAAACATGTCAGGTCCCTTTCTCGCAGTGGCGGCCACCGGCGGGCGGCCGCGCAATTCCTTGTCACACCGACGAATATGGAGACTTCGGGAGTCCCTGGCAGGGGTCATGCTGCAACGCAGCAATACCCTGGACGCATGACGCCGCCCCACCGCCGCGCCACTTGTGCGATCGGTGGGGACGGCCTAGCCTCAGGCGCCAGAAAGGGAGGCCGCCGGTGTCCGCATGCCGCGAAATTTATCAAGGAGATGAGGTACTTGACGCGCTTCTGAAGAAGCACGGCAGCGCCCTCGACAGCACCGCCCTGCGCCGGCTGGCAGCCGGGATCGCGGCCTCCCCCCTGGCCGAGGACGATGAGAGCTGGTTTGCACTTGTCACAGCCCAGCCCAGCGCTGCGCTCAAGGCACAGCTATCTGCGCTGCGCCGCACAATCGCCGCCCCCGCGCCGGCCTTGGACGCGGCCACCCGCCTTGCCCGCCTGCGCGAGGCGCTGGGCCGCGCCGGGCTCGACGGTTTCGTGGTGCCGCATGCCGACGAGCATCTGAACGAGTATCTGCCGGCGCGCGCGGAGCGGCTGTCCTGGCTGACCGGCTTCACCGGCTCGGCCGGGGCGGCGGTGGTGCTGCCCGGCAAGGCCGCGGTCTTCGCTGATGGCCGCTACACCCTGCAGGTCGCCATGCAGGTCGATGCCTCGCTCTACCAGATCTGCCACCTGATCGAGCATCCCCCGGCGCGCTGGATCGAGGAGAATGCCGCCGAGGGCCAGCGCATCGGCTATGACCCCTGGCTGCACACCAGGGAAGGCGTCGAGCGGCTGGCCAAGGCCGCCGCGCGGGCCGGCGCCAAGCTGGTGGCGGTGGAGAACAACCCGGTGGATGCGGTGTGGCCCGGCCAGCCCCCCGCCCCGCTGGCCCCGGTGATCCCGCATCCGGTCGATCTCGCCGGCCGGGATTCGGCCGACAAGCGGGCCGAGGCCGCGGCCGCCCTGGCCAAGGCCAAACAGGATGCGGTGGTGCTGTCGGCGCCGGATTCCATCGCCTGGCTGCTGAACGTGCGCGGCGGCGACGTGCCGCATACGCCCCTGCCGCTGTCCTTCGCCATCCTGACCGCCGACGGATCGGTCGACTGGTTCGTCGATCCGCTGAAGCTGCTGCCCGAGACCCGCGCCCATGTCGGCAATGGCGTGGCGATCCATCCGCCCGAAGCGCTGGCCGGGGCGCTGGACGCGCTGCGGGGCCGCAAGGTCCGGCTCGATCCGGCAACCGCCCCAGCCTGGCTTGACGACAGGCTGACGCGGGCGGGCGCCACGGTGGTGGCCGAGGCGGACCCCTGCCAGCTTCCCAAGGCATGCAAGAATGCCGCCGAGATCGCCGGCTCCCGTGCCGCCCACAAGCGCGACGGCGCGGCCGTGACCCGCTTCCTCGCCTGGCTGTCGCAGGCGGCGGCAGAAGGTGCGGTCGACGAGATCACCGCGGCCGACCGGCTGGAAGGGTTCCGCCGCGACACCGGGGAGCTGCGCGACCTCAGCTTCTCCACCATCTCCGGCGCCGGGCCGAACGGCGCCATCGTGCACTACCGCTCGACGCCCGAGACGAACCGGCGGCTCGAACCCGGGCAGGTCTATCTGGTCGATTCAGGCGCCCAGTACCGCGACGGCACCACCGATGTCACCCGCACCCTTGCCATCGGCACGCCCGATCCGGCGATCGCGGCCGAACTGCGCGACCGCTTCACCCGGGTGCTGAAGGGCCACATCGCCATCGCCACCGCCCGCTTCCCCGAAGGCACCAGCGGCAGCCAGCTCGACATCCTGGCGCGCAGGCCGCTGTGGCAGGCGGGGCTGGATTTCGATCACGGCACCGGCCATGGCGTGGGCAGCTATCTTTCGGTGCATGAGGGGCCGCACCGGATCTCGAAGGTGCCCAACACGGTGGCGCTGAAGCCGGGCATGATCGTGTCGAACGAGCCCGGCTACTACAAGACCGGCGCCTATGGCATCCGCATCGAGAATCTGGTGGCGGTGACCGCACTGGGCCGGCCCGAGGGCGGCGAGCGCGACCTTCTGGGCTTCGAGACCCTGACCCTGGTCCCCATCGACCGCCGCCTG